>JABSOJ010000261.1 GCA_013216005.1 Alteromonadaceae bacterium
CGGATTATCTTCCCCTTAGTCAGGGTGATCCCACTATCTTTCAAGTAGGCGGGTTTGCCAGCTTTGCTGGGCAAACACATAAAAAAAGCCTCATAAATGAGGCTTTTTAAGTTTAGGTAAGATTAAATCTTAGAAGCGAGCTTCAAATCCTAAACGTACATAACGCGGAGCTTGGAAATTATAAGAAGCGCCATGCCATTGGTTGGCAACACCTTCGTTTTGCTCGTAGTGTTCATTCAATGCAGTTGATTCAAGATTATTGAATATATTAAATACATTCAATGAAACTCTCATATCTAAATCAGAAACTGAGAAGTTATAGGCTGCAGATAAATCTACGTTAAACGTCCATGGAGTACGACCAGCTGTACCACGGGCATTACGCTCATAAATTTTCTCATCTTGTCCACATTCAAGATCACCATTCGTATCTGGACACTCATTTGTGTAAAGATAGAATAAATCACCCCAACCGCCATTCAAGTTTGGATCTTTTGAAGGATAACCTTGACCAAACAAGCTTAGAGGACGACCACTTGATAATGAAGCATTCCAACCTAACATTAAGTCTTCAACAGGTTCCCAGCTTCCGAAGAATTTGAAAACGTGACGACGATCGTTCGCTTGATAACCTTGAGCACCATCCATCAATGCAGGGAAATCGAAATCTTGAGTTATACCTGCATCAGCTTGACCGATATCAGATTTAACTGCACCTTCGAAGTTACCCGTGCTGCGAGACCAAGTATAGGTAAAGGTATAACGTAATGTTTCTTCTTGGAATTTAACCATAGATTCGATAGCAGTATATTCGTTATTCGCTTTTGGTAAACCAATAGTTTCTTTGCTGTATGTACGTAATGTGCCAGCATCAGGAATACCATCATAACGAGGGTCAGCCCATTTATTAGTAACGCCGTCAGCCAATTCCCATACGCGGTTTACACCATCCCAATATAAGCCATCTTTATACCAGCTAGCATCTGAACCTGGGTTAACAAGAACACAGTTAGGATAAGCATAACGTCCACAATAATCATCTAGTGTAGAAGCTACTTCACGGAAAGTACCTTTAACGCCAACCGTGTATGCATCATTAAGTGCTACTTCATAACCAACAATATACTCGTTTTTAGAAAACGGGTCTGCTTCCTGGGCTTGGAAAATATCTTTTTCAGGAATGATTGGCGTACCACTGATTTGTTGAGAATTCTGCATACCACCACCATTAGCACCAATAGTATCTGCTAATGGAGCTAAACCAGTCGGTGCACCTGTAGTGCTATCTACACCACTAAATGTATAGGCAGTAGTGATATCACTAACGCCTGATGCTGCACGGAAAACAGTGTTGTTAGCAACAGGTAAGTAATAACGTCCGTAAGTTGCATAAACCTTAGACTCACCATTACCCATAGGATCCCAAGTCACGCCTAAACGTGGAGCTATATCTGTTTTAAAGCTTGTTAGCAACTTGCCTGTAGTTCCCCAGCTATCGAACTCATCAATACGGAAACCAATATCTAAAACAAGATCATCGTTAACCTGCCATTTATCTTCGATGTAATATGCGGTTAATTCTGAATTAAAGTTACCACCACCATCAAAAATACGGTCTTCTACGTAATCTAAAGAAGAACCAGTATTATTAGTTAAAGCACCGTTATCTGCTTGGAAACTACCATTGTCAGCTAAAGTTCTGTAATCATAGCTATGGCCAGCGATTGGACGACTGATTCTAGCAGAATCACGTTGCTGATAATCAATACCTGCAACAACTGTATGATCACCTATTACATATTCAAGGTCTAAACGGAACTGTTTATTTTCATCATTGTTTGCACCGTAACTACCACCAGCACCACAACCAGACACAGGGTGATCAGTATCACGAGAATCAGATACAGATGGACAAATCAAGTTAGTTGACTGTGTCTCATATTCTGTAGCGATTGAACCAAGCATTGCTGTTACAATAAAATCATCAGTAATATAACCAGTGTAGCTTAAACTTTTAGCTTCACCACCACGTTGTAATATAGCTGAATCTTTAAAATCACCAACTGTACCGTTACTACCAGTGTTAGGATCATAGTTAAAAACTTGACGATCGATATCACGACGGTTTGAATAAGCAAAGAAGCTTAAACGATGGTCTTCATTAATATCCCAATCTAATTTACCACCCCAGAATAGATTGTCGCCACTAGAAGCTTCAGTTGTGCGATATTCATCATTAGGAGAATATTCATCACCACCCCAAGTATATGAAGACTCAATATCTCTTGGGTTAATTAATGCGTAAAAGAATAAAGTATCTTCAATGATAGCACCACTGGCAGAAAGGGTTAGGTCTGTTTTATTGTCCGAATCACGACGTTCATCTCTGAAAACTTTACCAGAACCGCCTTTACCACGTGAAAAATTACCTTCTTCTTGTAATGAATCAGGTTGTAATTGAAGAATAGCTGCGAATTCAAATTCGTTAGAACCACCTTTAGTAACAGAGTTCATTGTACCGCCGGTAGCACGGCCATACTTAGCAGAATAACCACCTGTTTTTATTTGGAATTCTTTGTAAAATTCAAACGGTACTTCACCACAACCTAGACCTTGACGAGTATTAGTAACTTCAAGACCGTTGATGTAACAAGCATTCTCAGCAACAGATGAACCACCAAAAGAAGCTGTATTACCAAAATCTGAAGAACCTTTTACTGTACCAGGAGCAAGCATTGCAACTGAAGTAATGTTACGTGCAATTGGCATACGGCTTATTTCAATATCACCGATAACTAAACCTGAATCTGAAGATGCTAAATCAATAGTTGATATAGTAGAACCAACAACTTCAATTACTTCAGTATCTGAAAATGCTGCAACTTCAAAGTTTGTTACTGTGTTTACACCTAAAGCAGAACGAGCTTTATCTTCGGCAACAACTGTACCATTTTTAGCAATAGTAAGTGTATATTGACCTGAAGGCATTTTTGGTAAACGGTAACTACCGTCGTTTTTTAGATCAACCGTACGCTTACTACCTGTAGCTTTATTTATAGCTGTAACGGTATAACCAGAAGTGTCACCATCAGCAACCGTAACTGTACCTACTAGATTGTCTGCTTTTGCTACACCCATACCTAAAACTGCCGATACTGCAACAGCAGCAATCGACCGTTTAAAGGTTTTTGAATATAAATTTGTCATGTTTGTTTCTCTCTGGAGTTTTATCTTTTATGTTTTTATGTGTTTCATGTTTATATTTCTAATTGTTACAACATATAACAGGCTCTGTTGTAGATAATTGTTGTCCCTTCAAATGGAATTAAACTCAACCCTTATATCTAGGACTCTGTGACTAATTCTCGTTAAAAAACCAATTTATCGCCTAACCCTTTAAAAATAGGGGATTCATCGAGGGACAACAGTATTATGGAACAGAGCCATATAACAATAGATACCAATTCTGCCTGAACTGAGAAAAATTTCAACTGTTATTACAAATGAAGATTCCAACTAACGCAAATACGGCTAATCATATGTAAATAAAAGGCATTTCCGCCACACATTAATTCCTTGTATACAATGGTAGACACTATTATTTTACTTTTTTAGATAAAAATCAAGGAGTTGCAACAATGCTTCAAAAATAATTCGTAAATGTTAATAAATATTTACATCAACAAACCAACTAGAGGCAATACTCCTAACTAAGTCATCAAAAAAATAATATTCATCAAAATATTGCTAAATATCGTAAGGCAATTGATAATTATCTCATCACATCCACCCATTTAGCAGTTCAAAACTTGCTAATAGTGTCTAAATAAGAGTAAAGTAAGGCCAAAATGTTAAATATAGGTTACTTATAAGAATGGTTACTGATACTGATGGCTATATCCATATAGTAGAGTATCTTACAGAGCACCTCAGCTTGTTTGAGAACTCTACAACCTCCTCCGTAGGTGGTGATACCGTAATAGCGGTTATAGAACAAGAATTAAGCGAACAAATTATTTCTGTCTGCGCTCAAAATGAAGCGTTAACATTTAACCAGCGTAATACCATCATTCGTGAAGTTGATGCCATAGTTTACGACTTGGAAGAAATTCTTGCTCTTATTGTTAATAATCCTATTACTGCAGAACAACTCACTTTTATTAAGGAGTTTTCTTTATTAATTAAAAATTTATTTGATACAGAAATACATACTCAATTTTTATCTAAATAATTTTTTTTGGATCTAAATCTCAAAATGTTCATCCTTGTGGTAATGAACAATATCCTTTGATTAAATAAACCTCTTTAAATGGAGAATATATGAAAGCAAATGTAAAATGGATTGGCGATGAGTTGTTCCTTGGCACCTCAGAGAGTGGCCACACTGTAGTTTTGGATGCAAATGCCGGCAATTTAGCGCCAAGCCCATTAGAAAATATACTTATCTCACTAGGAAGTTGTTCTTCCGTAGATGTCGTCAGTATTTTAAAAAAATCAAGACAGGACATTCATGGATGTCAGGTTGATATTGTCGGTAAAAGAGTTGACACAGTTCCAAAACTCTTCTCACATATTCATTTACATTTTATAATTACTGGTAATGATATCAAAGAGCAGCAAGTAGCCCGTGCTGTTAGCTTATCAGCAGATAAATATTGCTCCGTTGCACTGATGTTAAACAAAACCGTAGAAATCAGCCATGATTTTGAAATCATTGCTAAATGATATTTTGTATGACAGAGTACATTCACGTATATGCTCAACAAAGCCCAAGTTTTAAACAACATAAACAAAGTGAACCTGTATATGTCTAAACTCAAACTTCATGGTTTTAATAATTTGACCAAAACCTTAGGTTTGTGCGTTTACCAGTTACGATATACAAATTCATTGGATACTCTTCACACATACAACCAATTTATTAATCAACAATATAAAGCCAGTCGCCTTAATCATATTTTAGCCAAAACTGCAGATATTATTGGTGGTAATATTTTAAATTCTGCCAGTCAAGATTATCAGCCACAAGGTGCTAGCGTAACCATGATGATAGCTGAAGGAGATGAGGGTAATTTGATTGAAAACATTAAACAGCCAATTAATTATCTAGCTTCTAATGCCACTTCAGTCGTTAATCATTTGGACAAAAGTCATATTTGCATACACACCTATCCTGAAACTCAAGCGGTTAATGGTATTTCCATTTTCCGCGCTGATATTGAAATATCTACCTGCGGGGTGATTTCACCTTTAAGAGCTGCAAACTTCTTTATATCAACTTTTAATCCAGATATTACAACTTTAGATTATCGTGTTAGAGGAGTAACTCGTGATACTGCTGGAATTAAGCACTATTTAGATGAAAAAATAACGTCCATACAGGGGTATTTATCTGAAGATATCAAACATAAACATTACTGCTCAGATATAAATCTACCGAAAGCTAATATTTTCATGACTAAAGTAAAACGTAAAGAGTTTGAACTTGAAAATTATCTGTTTGCTCGCAAAGCTAAAGATTATTCGACTATTGAGCAAAAACATATTACTAAGCTAGTGAAGAGAGAAATAGAGGATATTTTTGCTAGTGAAAATGGGTAATCTTGACTTCCTCCAGTTCCTCTAACGCTATAAAACACTCACCCAATCTAATTGCTTATCCGCTTGATTCTTTTTTTCCATTAATTCATGGATCATTGGTGTTAATAATAGCTCCATCGCTAAACCCATTTTTCCTCCTGGGACAACTAAGGTATTTATTCGCGACATAAAGGCACCGTCAATCATACTTAAATAATAGGGAAAATCGACTTGGGTGCCTTCGCGAAATCGAATGACGACGAAACTTTCATCCAGTGTAGGTATGGCTTTGGCGCTGAAAGGATTTGAAGTATCAACAGTAGGTACCCTTTGAAAATTGATGTGAGTTCGGGAAAATTGAGGAGTAATAAATGATATATAATCTTCCATACTTCTGACAATACTGGCCGTTACTGCTTCACGACTATGACCACGCTGGTTTGTATCGCGAATAATTTTTTGTATCCACTCAAGGTTTACAATCGGAACCATCCCTATCAATAAATCTACATATTTCGCAACATCATTATTTTGGGTTACTACACCT
>JABSOJ010000262.1 GCA_013216005.1 Alteromonadaceae bacterium
TCCTATTTTACAACTAAGAGCGAAAATACATACAAATGATTGGATTGATAAATGGAAGACCGTTGTACTAAATAGTGCACAATAAAACTATTGCTGTGACGCTTTCATTGGTACTCGGTTAGCTAAGCGTTACTGATTTCACACTCATTCCTCACTTTTAATTACCGACTATATTTTTCTTTGGAATACATTTAGGTTTAACTTTTTGTCAGATGATCTTCTGCCTCAACATCTTTTACTAATAAGTCATCGACCTTATTTTCAATCATGCGATGGACTAATTTTTCTATTAATATTGTATGAATTTCATCATTCGCTTGTGCTAATGAATAATAATTTGAATGTACTACTTGTGATCTTTTAACGATTATAAGGCTATCATCGGATAATTCGAGTGTAGCACTCACTTGGCCGTCAGCTAATTGAGAAACAATTTCAAATATTTTTCTCTCATTGTCGTTAATGGGGATTTGTTTTTCTGTCATCAGCAAGGTCGTGTAATGCAACAAACCAACTATTTGGTCAAAAGAAACATTAGCGTTTGATAACTGCTGCTTTATTAGATCTTGGCAGGACATTAGACAATTTTTGTCTAATGTCCATTTCAGGTATTTTACCGAATGACCCTGACTAAAATTTTCCCGGTTGTCTTGATAATATGCCTTAATCTCTGCATCCTTTATACTCTTTGGCAATTGACTTAATTTTTGTCGTAATGCGTAGATTAAGTTATTCATATATAAACGGTGAAAAGTTCGCTCAGAATATTCTACTGGACCAAAGACTACTTTTTTATTACTTTTATCCAATAGTCTTTGTTGATTAATTTTTTTGCGCTTTTGTGTCAATTGCACAAAAGATAAAACATCGTCAGTAATCCCATATTCAAGTGCGAGTAATTGAATACTCCTCCATTGTTTTATGCTTTCAAAGCCAATGTTCTTTAATCTGTTATGGGGTATTTCGTTGTTGAAACTGGTCTGCCAAAAATTGCTCGACATCTTTGCACCGTACTTTTTATTAAAGTAATCAAAAACAGTTTGCCGAGACTGATTCATCGAAAATGCTAATTCGACGGGTTCAATGGCTATTTTTTCTGCCGATACAGAGATTGGCAACAAAATAAAAATTAATAGGACTTTGCTAAATTTAAACACTCGATCTCCTGTTATATTTTAGCAAGCACCGAAAGTGAAACCACTGTCGGTGCTTATAGTTATACAATTGATGACATCAAAAAGACAAGGCATCATCATGTGTCATTAAGCGGATTGTTTACTCTTTTATTGATCCGTTATTGTCCATTCTTCCGTTGCCCAACCATTTGAGGTATAAATATCAACATTACCTGCTGTGGTTCCCCTGCCTCTAAGGGCCAACTCTTCTGTCGCTATGTCTCTAACACCTATAATTTTGTAATTACCTGTGCCCAAATCGATGAACCTCCATTGTAAAGACTTCCAAGCTGTTGCCGTTTGGTAAAGATCAACATTGGCTTCACTACCACTGGCACTTTGACGAAGATAATGTCCTGTTGCTAGGTTGACAATATTGTGATTACCGTTACCTAAATGAATAACAGTCCATTGTTGACTGGTCGAGTTGGTATAGGTGTCTTTTGTCGCATCAGACGCGGCTTGAGTTAAGGCAAGATCCACGCCTTTAGCGCTTCTGATGACTTTGACGCCAGTGATAATAACGTCATCTGGACCACTAGGCGCCGACATATCTGTTTGTATTTCATGGGCGCCCGGCGTAGGGGCTGTACCGACATTAACTGCATTACCAAAATAATCTCTTGCGCCGTTATTCGCTATTTCAACGCCAACGCCACTTAATAATGTATCTGAATAGAGTTTATAATCATCGGCAGAACTACCACCCTCGTTAACAAATACAGGTGTCGTCGTAATGGCATTAACCTCTTGTGACGGCGCAGTAAGTAGACCGGAATAGACATTACTGTCCATTACTAATCCATTAATTTCTGATAGATTTACCCAAGCTGTTGTTCCATCAGTGACACGCCAAATGTTATTTTTAATCTCAATATCTTTAGGCCAAGTATCACCCCAGTCATTGACTTCAACTGGGTGTGTTTCCAGACCGACAACGTCGTAATAAAAGGTATTGTTGTAAACTTTAACGTCGGATACACAGCCATTTAAGTAAACGGAATGTCCTTTACCCGTGCGCCAACCGTCATTTACACTGACATTATAGCGAAACGTTGGGTTGGTATTAAAGTTGTCTGTATCAGCACCGTTACATGTCGCAACAAATGCGCCACCGGTACAATCTTGACTGTAATTATATTGAAATAATGAATTATGACTATTGAAATCAGCATCATAGCCATGACCATCGGCCCCGCCACGACAACTGCGCATATCATTAAATTGTACTACTGAATCATCAGAGTTAAATGGCCATAAGCCATTACCATGTACAGTTCCTACTGGATCAGCATAATTATGCTCAACTAAAGCGCCATCTACCCCTGACCAAGAAGCTAAAAACTTCTCAAGATTTGAACCAGAGTTGTAGCTGAAAACAAAATCCACGCTTGCGGTGCGCGTACCGTCGGAGCGACTTCCTGATCTATCTCTAAACTTTAAACCTGGGCCGTCAATATTTCGAAAGTCACTATTGGTTACATGAAAATACTTATAATTTGAAAATGTTACTGTAGTTTCATCATCCTTAGCATTCGTCGCTAACAGACCATGACACTTTTCTGTTTCGCCTTTGATATCAACAAATTCAACATTATCGAAGATAATATGATTCAGTTCACCAAAATTTGCGGGGGCTTCAATTAAAACACCATAGTTTACATCTGAGCCGTCATGATTATTGGTGAATTGAAGATTATCTATTTCTATATATTCATTATTTGTCAAATATAGCGCAGCTTGATCGGCATCGTTAGCCATCAAGATAGGCTTTTCACCTGTACCATAATTACTAAGAGTAATAACAGAGCCGCTGTTACCACTGCCTTGTAAGTTAAATTGTCCTGCAAATATACCATCGCGTTTAAATAAAACATTATCACCAGCCACAAATGTTTTTGTGTTTAAGTGAGTGATTGTTTGCCATGCTAATAATTCGCTTGAACCATCGTTAGCGTCGTTACCTGCAGCTGAATCCACATAATATGTTGTAGCTTGTACGGCTCCAGAAAATATCATTAATAAGCCTAAGTAGGCTAAATTTAGTAGTGTAGTCATTCTTTTCATTATAATTTCTCTCTCAAGTTTATTTTATTTTTTATTATTTTATAAATATGTTAAAGAAGGTGAAAATGATTAATATTTAATCATTTTCACAATAGAAGTGATCAGCTACCACTCAAGTCGTCATTTACCACTTAACGGTAATTTTATCAATTACCGTTAAGTTAGTTACTTCTATGCTATTTAATCCACTCTCTAGAGGAAGATTGAGTTCCACGCTTCCAGGCGTTCCTCCAACAAAACACCAATTGCCAGAGGCGGGCACTGAGTAGGTAGTTATTGCGCCGCCATTAATAGCAATACCAAGGTCATGCGCAGCCGTCGCATAATATTGTACGTTCACAGGGTAGATTCCATTTGTTGGTGCTTCTACATTGTTAAACAAAATAGAGTTGGCGTTATTAATACCAATTTTTTTCACCATTTCACCTTGTGAAGCAGCGGTACATGATGTTGTTACTGCCGTACCGTTAAGCACTGCTGATTCGGCTTCATAGTCGACTTCAACATCATCAGCTATCTTAATTTTGTCGATAACTGCGGAGTCAGTAAAAGTGATAATATTGTTGCCTGCATTAAGGTAAACAACTACTGGGATATCGGTAGGCACTGCCCCTTCATAACACCAGATGCCTGCGCCGGTAACAGCTGCCGTCTCAACGTCTCCACCATTAACCTGATAAGAAATGCTTGAGTTTGTCTTAGAATAGGCACTGATGGTAAGGGTGTAGTAACCCGCTACGTCGGCAGTTATGTTGCCAAATTCCAGGATCTTTGTAGTATTTGTCGCTTTAACTGCTTCACCTGCTGAAAAGTTTGCACAGCTACTGGTCTTAAGGCCGCCAAGTAAAGTAGCCTCTTCAGCTTCATAAACAACAGGTCCAACGCCAGCGCCGTTATAGGCACCTACATTGTCACCAGCGACGCTCAAATCAACAGGGTTACCAAAATAGTCTTCAACCGCCGCCGCTGATATATGAGCAAAAATTCCCTGACCTGCCTCAGGAAACGGTGGTTCAACAACCGCTCGACCTTGATCTAAAGCGGAACTGCTGCTGAGTAGTTTATAACCTTCAGGGGTTAGGCTACCGTTTTCAAGATATTGAGGATCGTTGAACATAGCGTTTGAATCTGAGCTAGTAAAGCCTGATGCTACAGTGCCGTAAAACATATTGTTGTCAATATCGAGCCCTGATCCTGCCGAAGTAGACAGCAATTTTTCACCCATGGTGGCGCCAGTTGCGACATAAAACGCGTTGTTGTAAACGTAGGTATTATCACCGTCAAGATCGATACCTGTTGTTAACGAGGTGCCGGTTAAGGTTTTATTGATATAAACGGAGTTATTGTAAATATAATTATGTTGAGACTTGGCTTTGTCGCTAGGATATTGTGAAACCCAGAGTGTATTGCCATGGTTATCCCTAAAGCCATCATTAACACTGATATTATAGCGATAAGTAGAGTATTCATTGTTGCCAAGTATCTCTGCGAAACCACCTTCACTGTCTTCACTGTAATTGTATTGAAACAACACGTATTTGTTTGAATGGTCAACATGCATGCCATAAGAGTCACCAGAGCCACGGGCATGTTTTGATACGTTGTGCTGTGCTAAAACATTTCGGGTATTGAAGAACCAAGCACCGCTTCCTCTGCCTGCCATTCTAGGTTCGTCACTAGCACCGGGATATTCAAATAGATTGTTTTCTACCAATATATTATAGGTGTTGCCAGGCGTCATGCCTGAACCGCCCGTTTTATAGGTGTGGTTATTGGTTAGTACAAAATTGTAATTTCTGTTGATTATATCGTCACCGATACCTTCAGCACCACCAGGGTGACGTGACCAAATACCAAACTTTGCCGTCATGGTAATATAACAATTATCAACGGTGACATCTCTGATATGTTTTTCTTCGCCAACTACGCTATTTTTTTCGCTTTTAAAATTAATGGCTGCTGACTTGATCTGATTAAAATTGCTCTTATCAAGTTCTACTGGAAAGATATCTCTTAGGGTTAAGTTAGTAAACTTGAAGTAACTCATTACTTCACTGCCGTTGTTCCATACGTCGATACCATAAGCCGTAGTATCAGGCTGACCTGCAATAGCAACTTTCCGGTTGTTGGTGATCTCTAGGTTGTCAAATTCAAAATATTGCTGGTTGTTAATAAAAATAGCCGAGGTGTAATCACCAGATGAACCGCCTGAGCCATTGATGATGGGCTTGCTGCCCGAATCATATTTCGCAAACTTAATAGGAAGAGCAGCCGAGCCAGAATAGCTAGGACTTAATTGACCAACAAAAGTCTCACCCGCTTTAAAGTAGATATTGTCACCCGGTAAAATAGCTGCATTGCTAACGTGGGCTAAACTTGCCCATGGTGCGCTTATCGATAGACCATCATTGGTATCACTGCCTGCAGTGGAGCTAACATAATAATCCGTTGCGTATGCGCCACTACAAAAAAGTCCTAAAGCAAAGCCTGAGGCTAGGTAAAATTTATTCATAATAATACTATCTCTCTTATTTTTATATTTACTTGTTATTAAGTCTGATCGTATCAACCAGTGTAACTAGTGATTTCTGTTAAATATTTGAGCTTTATTAGTTCAAAAATAACACAGCATTAAATTGTTAACAACAAAAAAAAGGGAACGTTACCATTTGTTTTTAAAATCTATCTCTAAGTTTTATGATGTTTTAAAAGTGGTGTTCACTTTTGTTTGGTAGGTTTGATGATTTGTTTATTTTTATTAATTGATTGAAATATATTGTTTTTATTTTTATTTTTATGGTGTAGGAGTTACTAATTAGTGCCCGAACGAAAAGTCAATAGCCATTGCTACACATGGGCTGTAGCGATTAATTCAAAACGAAGAT
>JABSOJ010000263.1 GCA_013216005.1 Alteromonadaceae bacterium
AAAACCAATTTATCGCCTAACCCTTTAAAAATAGGGGATTCATCGAGGGACAACAGTATTATGGAACAGAGCCTCTTAATTTGAATTATTCCGACTAATTTCATAGTTTATGTCGAAAATTGAAGCTAAACAAATAGGAAAGCCAACGGCTTAACCCGTAAATCTACATTCATCAAGGTATATTCAACGCCGATAATATCTAATTTTGTTTTTACTGCTAACGAACAAGTACTGAAGGCGTGAAATAGTGTGATCATATTTTTCTCTTTATCAAAATAAACTTGTGTTTGAACAAATGAAAAAGTAACATTCTCGTTGTTGTAATAAAATGAAACGTTTTATTGGTTTTGATTCGAAAAACGAATAGTAGAGGGTTAGATGAAATCTTTGGATATAAAGCACCTGAAATTACTGATAATTTTAGCTGATACTCAAAGCTTAACTCTGGCGGGTAAAAGGCTGAATCTGTCACAACCCGCCCTTAGTCATCAATTAAAAGCAGCTGAAGGAATTGTTGGTGCACCTTTATTTGAAAGGCAAGGCAAAAGAATGATCGCTAATCCTGCGGGAAGTTTATTAGCAAAGAAGGCTGAACAAATACTCAATGATTTAGGTTTTATGCTTAAGGAAGCAAAAATATAATTTCAGGCGAAAAAGGAGTGATCAAACTGTCAACGGCTTGTCATACCTGTTTTCATTGGTTGTCGGTAATTATCTTGAACAAAATCTGGTCACGGCGGTAAAAATAAAAGAAACGTTTGGCGTTCATCGAGATTGGTCCGCAAGTACGCGTTATCAATCGCCGCCAGATAGCTGGCAGACTTTAATTGATTTGATCTGTCAATATCCTCCAACAAATTATAGCTAGTGTTCGTCCCGAAACGGATGTCACCTGCGGACGTCCCACTGTCAGAATCTGAACATCATTGGCTCATCTCTACGATCCCGTTTCTGGACGGACACTAGTTATGTTCAATCTTAGCCAAACGTCGGAATAAATTGTTATTGCAGAACTCTTTGTCGTGAGGTTTTCAATTCATCTGTTCTCAAAAAGAGAACTATTTGTTGTGTTTATTCTTAATCAATCAAAAACTAAACTGGCCTTAGTTAGTGCCTGAACGGAAAGTCTACATGTCTTATTACGTATGGGGTGTAGCTGCTTTTAAAGTTTGAAGATCTTTGGAAATCAGTCGGTTTTGATGATAATTCAAGCATATTATGTGTTTTTGGGCCAAATTTTCAAAATCTTCGTTTTTAAAAATAGCTCGAAGAGCATATGTAGTAACACTTTCAGGGGTTTCCGTTCAGGCACTAGTTATAACTTCAGTTTAATTTTGTTGTGATTTTATTACAAGTTTTTGTTGGTTTTTAAGTTGGGTGTCTGGTTGTTTTTCTTTTCTGATTTTATTTTCAGATTAATAAAAAAAATGGCAAACCCGCAAAGGTTTACCATTTTTTAAATATTAATTTTAGCTCAGTATTGGAGCTAAAGTATCACTGCAAATTAAACAGCAACAATATTTTCTGCTTGTGGGCCTTTTGGACCTTGAGTCACAGTAAATTCAACTTTTTGGCCTTCACCTAAAGTTTTAAAACCGTCACCAGAAATAGCGCTAAAGTGAGCGAATACATCTGGACCAGATTCTTGCTCAAGAAAACCAAAACCTTTAGATTCGTTGAACCATTTAACGGTTCCTTGTACTGTATTAGACATAATAATATCCTGTAATTTTAATATAATATTACCTTCAAGAGGCGCGAATAGCATAAAAACAGACCGGAACTTATAAACTACAGAGCGAGGTATTATTAATACAACAACGAAATGGAGAATGTAATAAAAAGGCTTTCTTTCTTGCTGGAGCTGCACTATATAGAATCTAAAATTAAAGTCAAGCACTGATTAAAAAACAAACACTTTCGACCAGTAATTGCACGACTTCAATCAGGTGGATTTTGTTACATCCTTAGATATTAATGAAAATCATCATAAAGCGCTTTGTGCCCCACTGCGGGTATAAAAAAGGCAGAAACAAGCTAACCTGTTGAATAACCAGACGATTAATAAAAATATAGAGGAGCAGTATTTGTCATGTAGTCTTAGAACCGCGTTAGTCTTACAAAATCGAGTTATACTAAAAACAGGCCTTTAAGCGTTTAAAAAGAAAAATTATTTATATTAAACATAACTTAATCAGTCTGTTATGTGGTTCAGAACCCAATATTATTGTAACTGAAGAGTAAAATGGCAATCTGAGGAGTCGAGCACCAACGATACTACTGATACACAAAAACTTCATTTATTTACCCCTACACATTGATTAGTGTGAAATCTGGTCTATTCTACGTCTCAAATATATGTAAGAGGTGTAGTTTGTATGGAAACTATCAGCTATCGGTTGAAAGGTTTCGAATATAGGGTTCCGTCTCGTTCCATTGATGAAAACGGTGAACTGCAGGTTGCTTACCAGAACGACGATCCTGTCAAAATCCCTGATATTACTTTCTTATATCTTGTCGATACAGATGAAAACGATGATGTTATCAGCGCTAAAGGCATAGACGTTGCAAATGCCTGGTTGATGCATCTGGTGATAAACCGAGATCATCAGTGTGTTTCCCTTCAGTCCCGTTCACTGATCCAATATTTCAATTTCCTAAATGAGATAGGCATGTTGTGGGATGAAATGCCCAGCCGACAGAATCGACGTCCAACCTACCGTTTTAAGCGATACCTGGAAGAGCTCTATCGGAGTAATGATCCAAAGGCAAAGTTGAGCGCAAGCACTTGCCAGAGTTATATGCGTTGTGTGGTGAATTTTTACCGTTATAAGTTGGCGAGGAAACATCCTTTTGATAACCCACCTTTCGAGCATGAGATCATCACGGTCAATGTGCAGGCTGGGGCTACATCCATTCAAGCTACCCGCAGTATTAACGTTCAAACGACTGATTTACGTCTAAGAATGGCTAAATCCACTACTAGAAATGATGTACCAAATCGTCTGATCGCTTTATCTCACTATGAATGGCAAGAGATGGATAGCGTGCTGCGCAAAGAGCGAAGGATCATACGCAACATAGACGGCAGAGAGGTTATAGGATCATTGGCAGTTGAGTTTAGTCTGATTTTCTTACTGATGCGCTACAGTGGATTAAGACGGGAAGAAGTCAGAACTTTCGGGGAGGCGTTAGTGTTTAAACCGGCACTGGATGCGTTTCAAAAAGGTTATGTGACCCTACGAATTGGTGCGATGTGCGGCGTTGAAACTAAAGGCAGCAAAGATCGGGAAATCGAGATCCCTGCGGGTCTGATGAAGCAGCTTCATGAATATGCAATCAGTCAGCGAGCTATTAAGCGCAGGATCAAATATGAGAAAATAGAATCTAAGTCTACTCGCATTCCCTTGTTCCTGAATAATAAAGGGCAAATTTTTTCGTCAGGTACGTTGAATGCCCGCTGGATTGAAGTCAGGAAGATGATGGTAAAACGGATCGACCGGGCGTTTGATCATAAACCGCACAACCTCCGTGCAACTTACGGTGTGTTTCGACTTCATTCACTGCTAGATGCTGGTTTGCCGCAAAGTGATGCGCTTACCTTTGTTCAAACCAAAATGGGGCATTCCGATCTTGGCACTACCCTACATTACTTAAAACAAGTAAGTGAAGAGGCCTGCGGAGATGAAAAAGCTGAGCGTGTTTATGAATATCTATTTAACCTAGAAGATTTTGAGTTGTAAGAATGGTATTACAAAAGAGAAAAAGGCGGGTACTCAACACACCTGTTGATACGGAAGTTGTGGCAGCAACTGTTACCCCTATTTCAATTGAAGCGATGGTACTTACTTTTGGTGGGATAAAAACATATTTTAAGCGGTTAAAATATAAAGGCTGCCCACCCTGTATCAAAGGCTCTCATTCTCCAGATGGCTCACTACCCACTTCTGTGTTTGATATGGGCAGAGATGTTTTTGTCCGTGAAATGTATGACTTATTTAAAGATATTTCCCCTCACAGCCAAACCGGACAGAATTATTTTATCCAGTTGGCACAGTACGTGGCAACGCTTGATAAACATGAACGCATCGTAGATTTTACGGAAGGTAATATTTTATGGTACCTCAGATATACAGAAAAAAGAGTATTAAAAGGTGAAATTAAAAAAGGGACTTATGCGGTAGCGCGAAACTCAATCAGCGCCTTGCTCAAAAATATGAATAAATCGTCACTGGCAAGAAAGTTGCCAGTGATCAGGAAGCAAAAAGAATCAGCGATTCCCTATAACACCTTATCTGACAGTGAGTTGACTAAAATTGGGAAAAATTAATAAAGGCTTATACAGTTTATAGTCAGTTTGTTCTGAACAACAGTAAACCGAAAATCTGCCCGCTGTTTGACGAACCTGAACTTAAGGCAAAAGGATTTTCAAAAGATCAGATTTTCAAACTCAGAACATCAGCAATTTATCGTGTAGCTCACGGGGACTGGAGAAACATTGTTACTCGCTTGGCTTTTCTTATTGTGTCTATGTGGACAGGCGCTAACACCACACCACTTATTCAGTTAAAGCGAAAGGATGTAACCTTTAAAAAATGTGATGGTGACAGTTACGAATTTAATTCTGTTAAAGCCAGAGCACTCTATGCAAAGCAAAAATTAGGGATGGGCTTTACTAAACTGGCAAAGGAGTTCATGGAAAGTTGGCTTATCGTGTCCGAGAAGTTTGCACCAGATGAAAATGATCCTTTATTTCCATTTTTCTCCCCAGAAGGAGAAGTCTACCAGTATAGAACAATGAGCCAATCACCCCAATGTTTAATTAATCGTGCCCTGATACCAATGGGCTATGTGTCTATAAATACAAGTATTTTCCGTAAAACTCGCAGTAATGCTTTGATGCGTGCATTTGGTGATATTTTTATTGTTGCTAAAGCAAATAAAAGCAGTGCGGAAACAGTTTCTAAATCCTATTTGTATGGCGTAAAAGAAACACATGAAATACAACTTGCTGGGGCATTTATTGCTCAGGGGGAAATAACATCAGGCATACCGAAAAAACAGGCAATTGAAGCAGCATTATATAAATTCAAAGACCCGCTCACCAATTTTGATTGGAAATTGGGCACTGACCATATAGGCTAAATTAGGGTTACAGTTCAACAATGTTTTCTGTTAATTTACATGAGTTCAAACCTATACAGGCTCTAGACTGTATCAACTTAAACATGACAATACACAAATATGAACTGTTACCCGGTTTGATTGGTGCCGGAAATTGAAACATAAAGATACACCGAATAAAACCCCAACAGGTGTCCGTTGCGGGGATCCCTATGGTGAGCGGGCAAAAAAATCTCTTCGGCCATTCAGAGAATTACAAAATAGTGAAAGCGGTACGTGTGTTGACTTTCTGAGCTGCTTTGAATGTGAAAATCATGCGTTAATAGCTGAGCAAGACGATATATGGTTGATGCTGTCTTTTAAGGATAGCCTTATTGAAGTCATGGGATACCCTTCATTAAACAGTATCCCATCGAATAGACTGAGAAAGATATTAAATACGGTCAATGCCATACTGGAGCGTTATAACGTAATAGTACCGGATGAATACAAGGCTGCATCTGAATTAAATAAAAAAGAACCACATCCACTCTACGATGATTCATCTTCCATTGATGATCTGCTGGAAATTTATAAATGATATCCCAACAAAATAAAAAGCTACCATTGCCATCAATACATCCGCTTGGTGATGTGGTGACTGTTAATAGTACTGGACTTCCACTTTCTTACGTTTACAGCGATGTGTGGGATTTTTCTTATGAACGAACCGTTGTTATAACCCAATCAGCCAAGCTTATATTTCATTCTATTCCAGAACAATATCGTAGAAATATTCAAACAACCTTAAAGTTAATTTATGATAAAAAATCGACACTTAGTATTTCATCACTTAGTACCCATATAGTAATGCTCCAGCATATTTCTGATGGACTGGGTTCTACCGACTGGACACGTTTTGATCACGATGAGTATTACCGTAAATTCAAATTATTTTTAAAAAACAAAGCGTTTTCT
>JABSOJ010000264.1:0-2532 GCA_013216005.1 Alteromonadaceae bacterium
TAAACATCATACTTTGTAAAGTCAAAAACTGGTAAATTGAATATCCCCAAAAGCACGAGTTTTCGACAGCCTAGCATAACCCACCTTTGTGATACCAATTATCGCTACTTATTTAACTCGCATACCCGGCTTGGCGCCATCTTCAGGATTTAATATCCATAAATCTTTACCGCCAGGTCCTGCAGCTAATACCATGCCCTCAGACATACCAAAGCGCATTTTTCTTGGCGCTAAGTTAGCAACCATTACCGTTAATTTTCCAATTAACTCTTCCGGTTGATAAGCCGATTTTATGCCTGCGAAAACTTGGCGGGTTTCGCCTTTGGCTTCATCAGAGCCAGTTTCATCAGAAGAAGCTTCACTTGAATCAAGCGCCAGCGTTAATTTAATTAACTTATCTGCTTTATCTACGTGTTCAGCATTGATGATTTTTACTATGCGTAAATCAATTTTAGCAAAATCGTCAAATTGAATTTCAGGAGAAATAGGATCTTCACCTAAAGGATCGTCTAACGCTGCCTGATTGCTGACAACTTCTGCTTTCTTTTTAGCTTTTTTGGCTGGAGCTGTTTCTTTCTTAGCCAAGTTTTCCTTAGAGTCATCAGTCATTGCATTAACTTTGTCCATGTCAACACGTTGCAACAATGCTTTGAACTTATTGATTTTATGATCAGTCAATAATGTTTTATGACCTTCCCAAACTAATTCATCATTTAAAAATGCAGCGGTACTGTCAGCAAGTATTGGTAATACAGGTTTTAAATAAATCATCAACGTACGGAACATATTGATACCTAAAGAACAGATATCCTGTACTTCCTGTTGTTTAGTTTCATCTTTCACTAACTGCCAAGGTTCTTTTATTGCAATATATTCATTTACTTTATCAGCAAGCGCCATTATTTCACGCATGCCACGACCAAAGTCTCTTGATTCGTAATGAGCCGCAATACTATCGCCCGCATTCATTACTTCATCAGCAAGTACTTGATCGTCAATGTTGCTTGATAACATACCGTCAAAGCGTTTGGTGATAAAACTTGCACATCTTGAGGCAATGTTAACCACTTTGCCAACTAGGTCTGAGTTTACCCGTTGAGCAAAATCTTCAAGGTTCAAATCTAAATCGTCAATACGATTTGTTAGTTTCGCGGCGTAGTAATAACGTAAATATTCCGGGTTTAAGTGATCTAAATAAGTACGGCCCTTAATGAAAGTGCCTTTAGACTTAGACATTTTAGCGCCATTAACCGTGACAAAACCATGAGCATAAACAGAAGTAGGTTTGCGGTAACCTGCACCTTCCAACATTGCCGGCCAGAACAAGCTATGGAAATTAATAATATCTTTACCGATAAAATGATAAAGCTCAGCGTCAGAGTCCAGTTTCCAGAACTCATCAAAATCAATGTTTTGTTTATCACATAAGTTTTTAAAGCTGCCCATGTAACCAATTGGGGCATCTAACCAAACATAGAAATATTTACCTGGGGCATTCGGTATTTCAAAACCAAAATAGGGTTCATCACGGCTAATATCCCACTGTCTTAAACCTTGTTCGAACCATTCAGCCAGTTTGTTGGCTACTTCTTCTTGTAAGGCACCACTGCGAGTCCAGTCTTTCAACATTTGTTCAAACGCAGGCAAGTCAAAGAAATAATGCTCAGAATCACGAAGAACAGGTGTTGCACCTGAAATTACAGAACGTGGGTTCAGTACTTCTGTCGGAGAATAAGTGGCACCACAATCGTCGCAACTATCACCATTTTGATCTTCGCTTTTACATTTCGGGCAAGTGCCTTTGATAAAACGATCTGGCAGGAACATGCCTTTTTCCGGATCATAAAGTTGAGAAATAGTACGGGTTTTAATATGCCCCTTCGCATGTAATTTATTATAAATTTCTTCAGCTAAGGCTTTATTTTCATCAGAATGAGTTGAATGATAGTTATCAAAACTTATGTGGAAGTCGGCAAAATCGGCCATATGTTCTTCACGAACATCAGCAATCATTTTTTCAGGCTTTATCCCAAGCTCATCGGCTTTAAGCATAATAGGTGTGCCGTGGGCATCATCAGCGCAAACAAAATAAGTTTCATGACCGCGCATTCGTTGGAATCTTACCCAAATGTCAGTTTGAATATGCTCAAGAAGATGGCCTAAATGAATAGAACCGTTGGCATAGGGTAGTGCACAAGTGACAAGGATTTTACGCTTTTTTGATGACGTTTCTGCTGACATGGTTAATATCGTTCCTGAAGATAATTTAATAAAAATATTTTATATGGTAATTATGATGCGAATAGTACAGAATTTAACGTAAATTTTCATTAAGAATTAATATTTTAATTTAATTTAACTTGGTTTTTACTAATTTTTGGGTAGCTTATGTTTGGTAAAATTTTTTCCGATAAGGGATCAAAGAAGTCAGGTGCAAATGTTTCATCTGAAAATATTTCATCTGAGAAGTCTTCAGCAGAAAATGCAGCTTCAGAGAATAATTCTATAACTGACGTTATTTTTGAAACATTG
>JABSOJ010000264.1:2632-6054 GCA_013216005.1 Alteromonadaceae bacterium
TTTCATCTGAGAAGTCTTCAGCAGAAAATGCAGCTTCAGAGAATAATTCTATAACTGACGTTATTTTTGAAACATTGAATAACTATCAGTCAGAAAACTTTCCCCAGGGTATTATTGTGGTTAGTGATAATTATCAGCTAAACCACCAAAAGGATGAGATTGTAGTTGGCTTAACGATGCCATTTCCATGCGCTGGTGAGTTACAGCTATTAGCCGAGAGTTTAAGTGAAACTTTGTCATGCAATATTGTTTTTAATATTAACATTAATGTTAAAACGGTCAGGCAGCATAAAATTCCTAATGTAGGTAATATTATTGCTGTTGCTTCAGGTAAAGGCGGCGTCGGTAAGTCAACTACCTCAGTTAATTTGGCTTATGCCCTGATTGCTGAAGGAGCGAAGGTAGGCATTTTAGATGCGGATATTTATGGTCCTTCTATCCCGAGCATGATCGGTTTGAAATCGGAAACACCAAAGTCTCATGATGGTAAAACAATGATCCCTATTGAATCACACGGGCTTAGTGCAATGTCCATCGGTTTTTTAGTGCCTGATGAAGAAGCAACCGTGTGGCGTGGACCTATGGCAAGCAGAGCTTTTTCTCAATTACTGAATGAAACGTCATGGCCTGAGCTTGATTATTTAATTATAGATATGCCACCGGGCACGGGAGATATTCAATTAACGCTGGCACAGCAAGTTCCTGTTGCCGCAGCGGTAATCGTTACAACGCCGCAAGATATTGCACTCATTGATGCCTCGAAAGGTTTAGTGATGTTCGATAAAGTGCAAGTACCTGTTTTGGGTATTGTTGAAAACATGAGTTACCATATTTGTGAAAATTGTGGACACCATTCACACTTGTTCGGGAAAAATGGCGGTGTGAGCTTAGCAAATGAGAAAAACACCAAACTATTAGGACAGCTGCCACTTAACATCGATATCAGACAAAGGGCAGATAAAGGGGAATCAGCAATTATTGAAAATAGCACTAGTGAAATCGCCCTACAATATCGTAAGATAGCGCGAAATGTTGCCGCGCAACTATTTCTTCAACTAGATACACGCAGCCCACAAACTGCTGCCATTAGTAAATCGTGACAAATAACCGGATGATCAGATACAGGACGAATTACCATGAGATTAAGTGATCGAGATATTGAACAATGTCTTCGATATGGTCAGATAAAAATTAACCCTGCACCTGAAGAGAATATGATTTCAGGGGTAAGTGTTGATATACGTCTTGGCAATGAATTTCGCGTTTTTCAATATCATACCGCACCTTATATTGATTTAAGTGGTCCTAAAGAGGAAATGCAAGCAGCGATGGATGCTGTTATGAGTGATGCAGTCATTATTGCTGACGGAGATGCTTTCTTTTTACATCCCGGTGAATTAGCACTTGCGGTAACTTACGAGTCGGTTACTTTACCAGACAATATTGTTGGTTGGCTTGATGGGCGTTCTTCTTTGGCTCGATTGGGTTTAATGGTGCATGTAACCGCTCATCGGATTGATCCCGGTTGGTCTGGTCACATTGTGTTGGAATTTTATAACAGTGGTAAATTACCGCTTGCTTTACGACCAAAAATGAAAATAGCAGCGCTTAATTTTGAAACGATGTCTTCACCCGCATTACGCCCTTACAATAAGCGTGAAGATGCAAAATATAAAGATCAAACAGGTGCTGTTGCGAGCAGAATAAGTGAAGATGATGCGCTGTAACTAAAAAATAGGAGGATGGGTTAGTTGAAGACGTAACCCATCATTCATATTTATCTTTACTGAAAAAAAACCAGTTATTTATGATAATTGGTATTAAGACTGAGCTAATCGAATATCAGGTTTATTTACATGAAGCTCAATACACTTTTCTAATGCAGAAATCAGTTTCTGTTTATCGTGTCGGGTATTAACAGTATCGCAAGTTAAATCTTGGCATATTATTGGTACCAGTTCAGAGCTGATATTTTTATCCTGACAAATTACACTGTCTATTGGTATTGAACCAATATTATCTTTGATCCATATTAACTTTTCATCTATTGATAATTTAGCCGAAGGGCTTTGCTCTGGCACAATATTGTCAATAAAAACACAATGACCATTGGAATTGTTGATTGCGTTTGAAATGTTCCTGACCAAAAGCGGGGGTATAATACTGGTTAAAAAGCTCCCTGGTCCTAAAATAATTAAATCGGCTTTGTTGATAGCATCGATACAAGGTTTAAGTGACTTGATTACGGGTGCTAGCATTAAGTTGACTGGCATTATCGGCATTTCGTCAACCGACAATTCTCCCACACGGCAACGACCTTTAGGATAAAACGCCATTAAATCTGTTGGCGTTTCAGACATAGGCAATACAGGTGTTTTGACCTGTAATAAATTACGGACTAAATTGATCGAATCTAAAGGGTTGGATTGAATTTTACCCAAACCATAAAGAATTAAATTCCCTAAATTATGACCACCTAATTCGTCTTGACCATCAAAACGGAAATTAAATAGTTGGCTGCCAACTGAATCGTCATCAACAAGGTGAGTGAGGCAATTACGTAAATCGCCCCAGGCAATACTGCTGCTACGCTTTCGTAAACGGCCCGTTGAACCACCGTTATCAGTTGTTGTAACAATGCCAGTAAGTTGTTCACCTAGAAAAGAGAGGGTAGAGAGAACACGTCCTAAGCCGTGGCCTCCTCCAATAGCAACAACGTTTAGCTTTTTAAGCTGCATGTTAAAATTTTCGAAGTGAATAATAATTAAACTTTAACGTTAAATCGTGAAAAAAGAAAGGAATACTGAAATTTGGCAATCTGATATATCGGTAAATAATCGCTACAAGATACAAATTTTAATCAACTTGATGTTTAAGTAAACACTTAGGCCATAAGTTTGAAAAATTTAGCTTAATTGTTAAAATAAGGGTTGACAGTAACGGGGGGGGTGCTTAGAATGCGCCTCGCTTTCAACGAGTACTAGGTCCACTTGTTGAAAGGGTGTTTTTAATAATTTAGTTAACGAATATTAGGCCATTTGTTGATTTTTTTATTGTCTATAGTTGGTTTTTTACTGATTATATAAATGCCATCGGGGCTATAGCTCAGCTGGGAGAGCGCTTCGCTGGCAGCGAAGAGGTCTGCGGTTCGATCCCGCATAGCTCCACCATATTATAATTATTTGTATTTTATATTGTGCTTTATATTTTACGGGTAATAGATAGTTAATTTGTTTTGAATTTACTTCATAAGCAAACTTAGTAATTGAATGATGTCGTTCGGCTTAGCAGCCTAAACGCTCACCTAATACTAAGTTTATGGAATGAATGTCATAAGCAAACTTATTAGTGTCCCTATCGTCTAGAGGCCTAGGACACCGCCCTTTCACGGCGGTAACAGGGGTTCGAATCCCCTTAGGGAT
>JABSOJ010000265.1 GCA_013216005.1 Alteromonadaceae bacterium
AAAATCCGCTTAACTACATGTTATTAAGGTTATTTTTAATTATTTATTTTTTATAAAATTGTACGGAATGTAGGTTTATATATTAAATATACTTACTACATAAACAGTAAGAATAGAAATAATTGCAATTGTTGAAAAAAACATGGCTAAATTAAGTTTAGATGATACCAATATTTCCCAATTCTCTCTTAGGGATGAAAAATCTCTATCATTTACTATTTTCACTTCATTCCCAATAAGAGGTATCCAATAATCTTCAACAAAATTATTAATTGTATAGAAAAAGTTATGGTTTCCTTTAAAGTACCTGTTTTTTATATCCATACCAATAAAACCAGACCTCCCCGCCATTCCCATATCAGAGCAAAAATACTTACTTAGTAGTAATATCCCATCATCAATGCCACAATCATTAATAATTCTAGACTTATCGACAACATTTCGTACTGCTTTCAAATCATAACTTTCTTTTAATACACAACCCGCTAAAACAACTTTTTCAATATTTATGTCAACATCTCTTGGAAGTTCCTCTAAGGCTTTCATCAGAATATAAGTTCCGAAACTATGAGCAAAAAATACAACTTTAGCATCAGGCGTTTCTTCTAGTAATTCTATTAGCTTTTCTTTGAAATCTTCAATTACCTTGCTTCTAAACTTAGGAAATAATAACTTTGTTGCAGAATAATAATTATATTTATATTTTTTACAAACAACATCATCACCAAATTTTTGAACTAAACTTCGTTCAAGCCCTTCTTGCCATTCACCTTGAGTTCTAATTCCATGAATAGTAATAGCTAAATATTTTGTTGATTTTCTAGTATCGTTTTGAGCGTTTACAACCTCTAACCCCAAATTCACTTTATTTTTTAACGCTGTTTTCCAAGAGTTACATTCAAAATCATGAACAGATAAATCTAAATGTAAAAACTTATCTAATTGTGCTTCTCTTATCTCCTTAAAAGCAGACAAGCATATTACATAATTTGGCTTTTTATATTTTTGAGAGTTTTTATCTAAATTTATTTTTTCTAAAACTTCAAAACCACCATTTTCAATAGGATTTTTTTTATCAAACTCTGGCAGATTCAAATCTAATAAAGCGACTAAATACCTTTCACGGCGCATATACTTAAGCGCTGATTTTTTGGACTCTGCCCAATCTATTGATTCTTCTCTAACACCATTTTCGATAAGTTCATTCTTTATTAATTCATACTTATCGCTATTATCATCAATTATTAAAAATTTACTCAAAACCAACTACATCCTTTACTAGTTCTACCAAATTATCACTCCATGAAGAACTTCTAGGATCATAATAAACACATCCAACAAAGTTATCTCTAAAGTTTTCTTTTAAAGTATTCACCAAATCCTGCAAATCAATGGTGTCACTCATACGACCAAATATATCGAACTGAGTAACAACTATTACTTTTAAAGGGCTTTTTTTATACTTAAGTTTACTTAAAACATCTCGGCCAGCTAATGGCTTAATTGGTGCTGATGTTCCTTCCTTTTGATCAAAAGTAGGCATCGACATATCCAATATCAACAAATCAAAGTTTCCAGTTTTAGCTTTTTTTATTGTGCTGTTATACGAATGAGAAGATTCTATCTCACACACTTCAAAGTTATCTTTCAACAACGTCTCTATTGAAGCTAGCTTTTCCAAATTATCATCTGCTAATAAAAACCTACTCTTCATAAAGTGACCTCAAATCTAAATCAATACATACTCCATAGGTTGATTCTTTTAGAGTAACTACTATCCAATTATCTATATACAACCCATTAGTTAGAAGTTTTTTAATTTTAAATAATCCACTTCCTTTCTCTTCATTCGCTTGTAAAATGTAATCTTGATTTACTTTTTCATTAATATCATTCACTTTACACATTACATTTTTAACATCTTTCGTTTGAATCGCATTTGTAATAATTAATTCGGTTCTTCCATTCTTCATATTCTCGATTTTAACATTAATACATACCTCTCCTTTTTGACCAGAGTGAATTACTGCATTATCAATTAATATTAAGAATATGGTTGTGAATTTTCTAAAAGCCTCACCTTTAATTAAATCTTCAATTGAATGTTCAATATTTAACTTTATTGGATAATTAGGGTGAAGGCTTTCAGCCATATCCTTAGCAGCTTCAATACTTAGGTTCAATTCAAAATTCTGTGATGCTTCCTTTTTCCAATCTAACCAACTAATTAGCTCATTAAGTTTCTCATTCAACTCTACTTGAGCCAACCTGATTTTTCGATTAAGTTCATCAAATTTAGAAATCCTTTGAGTATTAGATACAAGCTCTTCAAAAGCCCCTATAAGGTTAGCTGAAAGTTCTTCTTGTATTTTTTTATGAATTAAACCCAAGGATTCATTAGTTGCACTATCTAGGTTAGTAAAAACTTCATCTAGAATCACATCCAGTGATGAATTTTTTTTAATAGACTCACATAGTTTAACTACAACATCAGTATCTGTGAGGAAGTTAAATAATTTCTCATCACTATTAAATTCACCTGTATTAATGTGTAACCAGCTTTTTGCTTTTAATATATGATTATCAACAGATTTGGAGAATGTCTCAAACGCTTCTGCCAGTAACACTTTATTTGGAGCTATTAATAGTGGATATTGTTCGAACCAATACTCTTCCCTCTCATAAAATCCTTTTTCATTTTTAAGAAACGCTAATTTAAATTTTTTAATAGGAGACCAAAGTAGGTTAACAATCCCACCATGCCTGATATTCATATTTAAGAAATTATCCAGCCCAAATATAGGATTTAATGAATATTCATCTCTAATTTTATAATAAAAGTCGAGAGTCTTGTTAAAGAAGTCATTTTTACTAACAGTATAATCTTGTGAAAGGTATTCAACATCAACAAAATCGTCTTTGGATATAGGTTGCCATTCATAAGATTTGATTAATTGTATCGACTCTTCAAATTGTTGGGATTGTAGGTTCCTTATTGAATAAGCATCTACCTCTATTCTTCCTAAACCACATTCGACTAAACATTTTTCTTTAACAAATTTTTCGAATACTTTGAATAATTCATTTTTAAGTTCAACCTTATCAATAAGTGAGGTTTCTTTAACTAATAACCCCTGAATTATCATAATTCTAAAAATGTAGACTTCTTCCAAGGAGCCAAACATGTCAAAGCTTTCAATAACATCTTCTTTAAGAATTCTTGAAAACAAAAATAAATCCTTAGCTTCATCTAAGATATTAATTGTCTCAAAACTATCAATATCTTTTTTGTCGAAAATATCTTCACATATTAGAGATAGTATATTCCTATTTTCATGTGGGGTTTGATTGTAAACGTAAAGTACTATTGCTCGTTCTGTAAGCTCACTGATCCCATACTCTTCTTCACAATTAATAATATATTCACCAATACTATTAATTGGCAACTGAGCAGCATTGCCATACTCAATTATTAATTCAGATAGAATGGTTATAGATGTTTCTTGCTCACCCATATTAAAATAGCAAGAAACGACCTTTGATAAAGCATCAGACTTAAACAGTCTGTCTTCTGTTTTGCTTAATTTATTGTATTTAATTGCAGCTTTTTTATAGCTTTCACTGTTAAATAGTGTATCAGCCTCAACTTTTAACAATCTATCATTGTCCACAATTTTTAATCGTTCATCTAATAAATTACCACCATGCAATAAAAGATAAGATAAGTTACTATTTTGTTCCTTATTGTACTTTTTAAAATCAATGCAGTTTTTCGAAAAAGGATTAAATAGAGAACATTGTAAGTCTAAGAATAAATAATACCTCTCAATTCTTTGGTTACTAGTACATTGTGAAAACTTTTCGTAATGGAGCCTAATAAAATATGCCCAGTCGCAATGAGATAAACGTAAAAAGTCTTTTTGAATTTCTTTAATTACATTGTTATTGTGACGCTCTTTATAAATGATAATAATTTTATTTATTAAATTACCCAGTAAATTTTTCATTCTAGGTGTTCTACCAACCCTCATAAGAGATTTGATATAGATTTCTATACAAGAAGTAAATGTAGGTGTCTCTATCAAAATATCTTCACAATACTTTGCTACATCGTCATATTGTCCTCGAACATATAAATCACAAATATGAACTAATTTTTTATCATTCTCGTTAGCTGTAATACTTCTAATATTTAACAACGATAAGATATTATTCAATACACCATCTTCAACTACCTCGGCAATTTCATTCAAGTATGATCCAGCACCTTTAATATCAATTTTTTGCAGAGTACATAAAGTTAATATTCTTCTAAAGCCTAAATATCTATCTATGATATTATTTGTAGAGTTGGATATCAGTAGGTCTGACATATAATGAAAATCTACATCTGGAGAAAAAAGGTTTTCGAATTCTAAAGTTTCTGTTCTAGAAAAGTTCTTAGATAATCTGAATTCTTCTGCTTGATTTTGTACTGCGAACTCAAAACGTTCAAATGAAATACCTTTTTGACATCTTGCACCAGAGTATACCAAGCGTACTTTGGCTATAGGATTATAGTTTTTTTCGTCAAACTCTTTGACAACCTTCTTGTTATATTCAATTATTTCTAAATATCTCCCCTCTTCATATAATAAATTTAATAATGAGGATACATACCAATTACTATAACCAAACTTAGTGAAAATAATATCTAATACTTCATGAGATCTTTTTAATTCACTCTTAAGTAGAGCATTTTCAAATTCACATTTTAATCCAATGAATTCATTTATCTCGGAGCCAAAGGACATTAATATTTTTGCCTCAAAACTAATATCGAATCCGATCCCTTTATCAGTGAACCCATAATGTATTATGTCAGCAATTTCTAAAGTTTTAGGAAATGTGTAATCAATAGCTTTATTTCTAAGTGTTTGTTCAGACAATAAGTTACCTAAACCATGCAAGGACTCTTGTGCAGGTAAGGATCTCAACCGAACTAAAGCTAAAGCACCATCTGTAACATAGTTTTTAACAACGTTACCTTTTACAATATTAGGTGCTCTATGACTTTCTAATGAATTTTGCTTAATTACTTGAGTAGTTTGACGAGCTATTTTTGATGCTAGGCTCAATCCTTTTTTTCTTTTTTTAGCCATAAATCCTTATTTACACCTTTATACACCAGAACAATATAAAAATATTACCATAAAAAACATTAATTTAGTTCAATAAGATTTTATTTATTATAAAAACAATTGAAAATCAAATTAAAAATGATAAAACAATATTAGGTAACATTTATTTTAATAAATGTTGGTTTTAAACTGATACCTAATAATTAAATTTGATACTAAAAATAATAAAGCCTAACTTCCTTTGGATTAAAGATGTTGTGGAGGAAGTTAGCTGATGGCCTACAAGGTTAAATCGTAAGGTCAAGCCCGCTAAAGGATAGTAATGTGGGTTATATACAAAACATGTGGAGTACGGGCAAACCAACCAGCAACCACGCTATAAAAAACAGGCAGGGCATAAATATATAACACATAAAAACTATGAGAACTGGGTACGATGGGCATCATGTGTTTATGGATGTTGAAAAGTTCTCTGCGAAATTGTTAGACACAAAACAAGAGTAGCCACGGCAAGCATATAGTTCTGCCAGTTAGCCAATTAATTGTTGCGTACTCTCAAGACCCTCAAGCTGTTAAGAAACATGCAATAGAATCAAAATGGTTCAATGCGAATGAGATCGTTTTAGTTTAAATAAATAGCATTATTAATATTAAGCATGCCGTAGACATTTTAACGTACAAAATGTTGGAGTGAACTGTTGTGGCGAGTAATATTGTCTAGAATCTTATAGGTTTCTAAGGGGCTATGGGGCGAAAGCGCCTTATAATGTCAGCTATCCTTGAAGATAGCTGACATAAAAATAGAGTGGATTGCTCTAATAATTAGGTCAGCAAAGTGGTAATTGTTGACCTAAACAAATACAGTTAATCAAAGCCTAAAATAAAAAATATAAAAAAATTACATATTAAGAC
>JABSOJ010000266.1 GCA_013216005.1 Alteromonadaceae bacterium
TAATTACGCATCGTATACTTTTTACACTAAAATCGTATAAAAAACATATATATTTTATTAGGTGCGGAATGTCAGGTTAATCGATTAACTTATGCTAATTTTTTTGAAGAGGTTGCAGAGCGAAATCCGTTTAAATGCCAGAGCGGGATCATACCTTTAGTTATAAGTAATAACGATTTAAACTATAAATTTAATGACTTATTTTAAATTTTTGTGAACTCAAAGGTGTAAGATCTTACCTTCACTTATTCATTATTTAATAACATGAATTTTTTAGAACAAATTGAATCGATTACCGATACTAGAATTGATACAAATAAAGAATATGAGCTTGTTGATATTGTTTTTGTTACAATAGCAGTGCTATTATCTGGAGCTAACGGCTGGAAAGCTTTACAATTATTTGGTGATGCTCAGTTAGAATGGTTACGACAATTCCGACCATTTTCTAACGGCATTCCAACTCGTCATTCCATTGGGAGGATCATTAGAGGTATCAAATCTGAATGTTTTGTCGCTTGTTTTAATCAGTGGGCAGATGGGTTCCGATCTGCCAATGATAAAGAGCACATTGCTTTTGATGGTAAAGTCTTACGTGGTTCAAAACATGGAGATAAGGTTAATGCATTACAGTTAATGACAGCTATGGTTGTTGATAGTGGACTTGTAATTTATCAAAAAGAAACAGACTGTAAAACTAATGAAATACCAGTGATGCAATCAATGTTGTCCAGCATGTTAATCAAAGGTTGTATAATTACTGCCGATGCCATGCACTGTCAGACAGAGACTGCAAAATTGGTAAGAGAAGGTGATGCCGATTACGTACTTCAAGTGAAAAACAATCAAAAGAATTTATTGAAAGAAATCAATGCTTATTTTCATAAAACGACCCGTGATACTCCTGATTTATTAGCACAAAGGCACTATCATGAATTGGATGGGGAGCATGGACGTATAAATGAGCGCCATTACCGAATATTACCTATCACCGATTGGTTTGAACATACTGATAAATTCAAAGATAGTAACTCAGTTGTTGAAGTGCAGCGTACACGTATAATTAAAGATAAAATTCAACAGGAAACATCGTATTATATTACTTCGTTACAAGCTAATAACGTTAAAGAAATTTCAAATGTGATCAGACGTCATTGGGCTATCGAAAATAGTCAACATTGGGTGCTGGATGTAACTTTCAGAGAAGATGATTGTGAAATTTATGCAGCGAATGGTGCACGTAATTTGGCATCAATGCGGAGAGTTTTATTCAATTTGATTAATGAACATCCTTTAAAAGATAGCGTCGCAGGTAAAATGCAAAGAGCCTGTTGGGATGCAAAATTTAGAGCGGAAATATTATTTGGTCAAAAAACAGACAAAGCATAATCCCGCCCTAGTTTAAATGCCCACATTGTGGTGAAATAATGGAGCTGACGCGATTATTTCATCCGTTGAGAGGGTTTTTCTATGACATTTTTGCACCTGGTTAGCAGGCAACTTTTTTGCTGCCTGTTAGGAAATATTTATCGATGGTTAGTTACTGATCTTTAGTGTTTTGATTTTTGTTCTGGTAAAAAATCAATATATTAATACGAAATATAACATAGAGCCATTAAAAACAAGGGTAATATTAAATGAAGCTCATCCATTTATTTTGGCAACAAACAAGTAATGACTTTAACAATACGGGCTGTTTATATTTGTGGTTAGAACAAGCTAATAAACTTGATCATAAAATAAAAAAAAATAAAAAATATTATCCTTATCAAGCCAATGACAATACTTTAGCTAGCTGGTTTAGAGAGCACTTTGCACGTTTTTTGCCCGTAAAAAAACAAACGCTTAATAAAAAAATATCAGATGACGCGACTATTGAACAACTATCTACACAACTCCCTTGTGATGAAGCTAAGCAGCCAATTCCATCTCCAATTATCGCGAACTTGAATAATTTAGAGTTTGGCGAGTATGTCGAGTTAGCTGTCTTCACTTTAAATGCAATAAAAATAGATCAACCACTGGCTTTTTTAAAAGAACTTAATTTCCAATCTTACTATTTTGAAGATGATCTGCAACTGGCTGACGACGCAATATTTTGGTTAAAAATGGGCACGGAATTAAGCCAAGTGATCAAACAAGATCAGTATATTCCTTTTTTAATCGCTCAGAAAGTAAGAAGGCAAACTGAATTTCATAGTAAGTGGCAGCCTCTGTCAGCTGACTATCAACAGCGGTTACAGCAAATAGCGCCTTTAATGCCTTTTTCAGCGTGTTTGCCAAATCACACTTTACTGCTCGATAGTGTCGAGTTAGATCCTATAACCGTACTCCAACATTTTTCTGAAGTGGTACTAAACCATATTATCAGCTGCACCAGCTATCCCAATACTGTATATAAACAATTACAAGGTAGCTTCATTGAGAGCAACATCAGTTTAGGCTTGGCTCAACCACGAATAACAGAACCACAAATAACACAACAAGACTGGAAGTCGTGGCAACTGTGGCACAATAATCTACATTACGATCAATTTGGTTCACCATTTCAGCTGTGTTTTAGACTTAATGAAGCGACGTCAAGCAATGGTGTTGACTGGGGATTAGAAGTGCTTTTACAAGCTAAAGTTGATCCTTCCTTTATGATTGATATTGCTGAGTTCTGGCAAGATAAAAGCAGTAAAAAGACCTTTTTTAGTAAGATGTTTGGCACCTCAATTGAACGAAATTTATTATTACAATTAGGCTACGCATGTAGAATATACCCTTTATTAGAGCAAGTGTTTGAACAAAATATGCGACAAAAGCTAATAATTTTGACCACAGATCAAGCTTTTGGTTTTTTAAAAGAAGACGCTTGGGCACTACAGGCTTGTGGTTATAACATTAGCGTGCCGTCCTGGTGGACTGCATCGGGTCGTTTAAAAGCCAAAATTAAAATGCGTGGCAGTAAAAGAAGCAGATCAGGCGAAAGCTTGGGTGATAGTTCAGGCAGTGGTGCAGTGCCTTCGTATTTAAGTCAGGATGGGTTAATAGACTTTAATTATAGTTATGCTATTGGCGAAATAGAAGTGAGTAACGAAGAGTGGCAGCAGTTAATCGAGTCTAAGTCAGAGCTGATGTATTTTCGTGGCGAGTGGATGCAACTTGATCCTGCTGAAATGGCAAAAATGCAAAAATTGATTGAAAGCTCACAACAAGATAAAAACAGTGGTGGCCTAAAAGATCTATTATCAATGGCTGCTAATGAAGAGCAGTACAGCATCGAACTTGATGATGCAATAAACGAGATGATGTTGAGTTTGAAAGATAAGGAAAAACTGGCGTTAATAGCACAACCTGAAAACTTAAACGCTAATTTAAGACCTTATCAAGTTAGAGGCTTGTCTTGGCTAAGTTATTTAGAAAACCTAGGTATGAACCCCTGCCTGGCTGATGACATGGGTTTGGGCAAAACTATGCAAGTTATCTCGTTGTTCCTGAATGCGCCAAAACAACAAGCGGCATTAATAATTGCACCAACATCGGTTATTGGTAACTGGTATAAAGAATTAGAAAAATTTGCCCCAAGTATTAAAGCCATCATTCACCATGGCTCAAAACGGACAAAACACGATGAGTTTAGTCATATAATGGCTGAAAACGACATAGTGATCACCTCTTACGGCCTAATACGAAAAGACAAAGGCTTATTCAAAAGTGTAACCTGGTCACGTTTGATTATCGACGAAGCTCAAAATATAAAGAATCCAGCGGCGGAGCAAACTAAAGTTATCTCTAGCATCAAAGCGAACAGCCGAATTGCCTTAACGGGCACACCGATTGAAAACAGGTTAATGGATTTGTGGTCGATATTTAACTTTTTAAATCCTGGCATTCTTGGCACTCGCACTGCTTTTAGAAAAGAATTTGAGATCCCAATACAAAGAGACAACGATATAAGAAAAACTAAGATCCTCAAAAATTTAGTTGAACCATTTATACTACGTCGTTTAAAAACCGATAAAAATATCATTCAGGATTTGCCAGACAAAATAGAGCAAAAGGTATATTGCGAACTAACCAAAGAGCAAGCGTCGTTATATCAGTCTATTGTTAATGAAGTAGAACAAAGTATTAACGAAACTGAAGAATTATCAGCGCACAAAATGATATTCTTGTCTGCGTTGTTGCGACTAAAACAATGCTGTAATCATCCTGCTCAATTATTGCAAGACGGTAGCGAATTCAGCCTTGAACGTTCCATAAAATTACAACGATTAACCGAACTGGTGAAAGAAGCCATAAACAACGGCGAGAGCCTACTCATATTTAGTCAATTTAAAGAAATATGTGATGCGTTGCAAAATCTATTAAAAACTCAGCTTGGCTATAATATTCATTATTTGCACGGTGGAACTTCCCGTAAAAAACGTGAACAGATGATTGAGCAATTTCAAGCGTCAGATTCACCGCCAAGTATTTTTGTTTTATCATTAAAAGCGGGAGGTGTGGGTATCACTTTAACCAAGGCAAACCACGTAATACACTTCGACCGCTGGTGGAACCCTGCGGTAGAAAACCAAGCAACTGATCGTGCGTATCGTATTGGTCAGCAAAAAACTGTATTCGCCCATAAATTTATTACCCTCGGTACAGTCGAAGAAAAGATAGACCAAATGTTAGAAGACAAGCAAAAAGTAGCAGATTCAATAATCGGTAACGACGAATCATGGTTGTCGACACTTAACGCCAAGTCATTTATCAAACTTATTCAACTAAGACAGCAAGGCTAATTAGACTAATAACCTAGGAGTAACAGATGTCATCAAAATTAATACATAAAACATGGTGGGGTAAAGAATTCGTTAGCGCATTAGAAGCCTATATTGATCCTGGCCGATTGCAACGTGGAAAATCGTATCGAACCGACAACCGAATACTAGAGTTTGCAATTGACGGCAGTGAAATAAAAGCCACTATACGCGGTAACATCAATCCTTATTTTGGTGTAACCAAAGAGCCCAGATATAAAGTGGTGCTTAAGTTTGATCAAATAAGTCCTACAAAATGGCAAGCGATTATAAAAACACTTTGCGGTAATGCGCTTTGGTTGTCAAAACTGATGTTAAACGAAATACCCAACAGTATAGAAGATGCCTTTGGAAGTGAACGCTTACTGCCGTCGTCATACAAAGATGTAAAAACCAGTTGCAGTTGTCCCGATTATAGCGAACCATGTAAACATATTGCTGGCGTATATTACCGAATTGCCAGCATATTAGATTCAAATCCTATGTTGTTATTTCAGCTTAGGGGGATTTCACCAGAAAAATTGCATCAAGAGCTAAAAAAAACAGAGTTAGGTCAGGCATTTTCAGATCACTTAACCTTGCCTGAAAGTGTTGAAATGGTATATCAACAACATAAATACACACCTATACACGTTAAGCGAGAGAAAGTGGGTCTAACCAAACAGACGGTAAATGCCAGTCGATTTTGGTCAATGCCGGCAAGTGTCCAACTTGTTAATACTGGTGTAGATGAAAGCATGGAGGAAAACGTAAATAAGAAAACAGGTAAGAGTGTTCTTCACAAAAATGTCAGTGTCAAGTATGAAGTAGAAGCAGAATTAAGATCAGAATCAGCTCCCATTGGCACTTGGCCAAGTAATCATCAAAGTAGCGATAATATTACTGAGATTTCAGCCGCACTTATTAAAAAACAAGGCGATTATCCAGAATTTTGGACAAAGAGCAATTCATTTATCAACGCAATGGAATTGTTTTATTCTCATACTAGAAAGAAAAATCAAAAGGATTTGTTTTAGCGCCCTCTTCACTTTCGACTCCCCTTCCCTTTTAAAATGATGATAAATCAAAAGTAGGTATTTTACTTTTAGGTTACGTTAGAGGAAAAGTAGTAAGGAAGGCAAGAGACAAACTGTTCTTTTATTATGGGGATGGGTTTATAAGTAGAGTAGGCCGCAGGCTTCGCATAGCTTATCCAACGGCCCCTCTTCGATTCCGTGCATGAGGTTTTCC
>JABSOJ010000267.1 GCA_013216005.1 Alteromonadaceae bacterium
TTTAAAATCTGATGCCATTTTTACTGAAAATCAACTCAGATTTTAAATCTCAGCTTTATGTGCGGAACGTCAGTTACTATTTATAATTTATTGTTTTTTTATTTCAAACTGATAATAATTTCAAACTGATAATAGTTTCAAACTAATAATAATCTCGAACAAATAATAATTTCACAACAAAGGAAGATAAATGGAACACTCTGTCTGGTTAATTTGTGCAATTGCCTTAAGTGGCTTTATGGCGTATAGCAGAGCTAAACTCTCAACTTATACACTGTCTTTTTTAATATTAATGATAATCGGTACATTTATTGATGTAGTTGGTTTTTTTAGTTGGCTGATATTTGCCTTAATTGCTTTACCACTGAATTTGACAAACGTTAGAAAACAATACATCAGCCATCCTTTGTTAATATTATTTCAAAGCATTATGCCTGAAATGTCAAAAACAGAAAAAGAAGCCATTGATGCCGGCACAACATGGTTTGAAGCTGATCTTTTTCGCGGAACACCTGACTGGAAAAAATTGCACAACTATCCTCAACCCCGGCTAAGTGCTGAAGAGCAAGCTTTTATCGATGGTCCGGTCGAAGAACTTTGTCATATGATAAATGATTGGCATATCACCCACGAATTAGCAGACTTGCCACCAGAAATATGGCAGTTTTTAAAAGACAATAAATTTTTCGCCATGATCATTAAGAAAGAATATGGTGGATTGGAGTTTTGTGCCTTCGCACAATCAAGGGTTCTGCAAAAAATAACAGGGGTCAGTACTACCGTAGCCAGTACTGTTGGTGTACCAAATTCATTAGGGCCCGGTGAATTATTGCAACATTATGGTACTCAAGAACAACGGGATTATTATTTACCCAGATTAGCTACTGGCGAAGAAATCCCCTGTTTTGCATTAACAAATCCTGAAGCGGGATCAGACGCAGGTTCTATTCCTGACTTTGGTATAGTTTGCCATGGGAAATTTAATGGTGAAGAAGTACTGGGTATGAAATTAACTTGGGACAAACGCTACATTACTTTAGCGCCTGTTGCTACCATGCTGGGTCTTGCCTTTAAATTACAAGATCCTGATGGTTTATTGGGAAATGTCGTCGATATAGGCATCACTTGTGCGTTAATTCCAACCAATATGGAAGGCGTGGTCATTGGTCGCAGACATTTTCCTTTAAACATTCCGTTTCAAAATGGGCCGACACAAGGAGCTGAGGTTTTCGTTCCTTTGGATTTTATTATTGGTGGGGTGCCAATGGCAGGTCAAGGCTGGCGTATGCTGGTTGAGTGTTTATCTGTCGGACGCGCGATAACACTTCCTTCAAACAGTACAGGATGTGTAAAAGCGGCTGCTTTAGCAACAGGAGCATACAGTAGAATTCGCCGGCAATTCAAACTACCTATAGGAAAAATGGAAGGTATCGAAGAACCATTAGCACGCATTGGCGCCAACGCTTATTTAATGGACGCAGTAACCACCATGTCGACGGGTGCAATAGATATGGGTGAAAAACCATCCGTGATTTCAGCGATATCTAAATATCATTTAACAGAGAAAGCACGTACAGCCGCTAATGACGCGATGGACATTCATGGCGGTAAAGGAGTTTGTATGGGGCCAAATAATTATTTGGCCCGAGGCTATCAGGGTGCACCCATTGGAATAACAGTGGAAGGGGCAAATATTCTGACGCGTAGTTTAATTATTTACGGTCAAGGGGCAATACGATGTCATCCATATGTCTTTGCTGAAATAGAAGCCGCGCACGATAAGAACGGTGAAAAATCATTGGATAATTTTGATCACGCATTGTTTGGTCATATTGGTTTTGCTATCAGTAATATAGTTCGAAGCCTGTGGTTTTCTATAACTGGAGCTCGATTATTGTCAGCACCCTATGACGACCAAACCCGACATTATTATCAATTAATGAGCCGTTTTAGTGCGAACCTTGCGATGTTATCAGACATTTCAATGCTTAGCCTCGGAGGAAACCTTAAGCGCAAAGAACGTATTTCGGCACGACTTGGAGATATATTAAGTTACCTCTATTTAGCGTCAGCAACCCTCAAAAGATATAACGATGAGGGTCGGGAAATAGATGATTTCCCACTCGTTCAATGGGCCGTTGAGGATTGTCTTTATAAATGTCAGCAAGCAACTAATGAACTAATTGCTAATTTTCCAAATAAAGTCATTAAGGCATTATTAAGATTAATTATATTTCCTTTAGGAACATGGTTAACCAAACCAAGTGATATTACAGATCATAAAGTTTCTACAATTTTGCAAACCCCCAGTGATACACGTCGTCGACTAGGACAAGGACAATACCTGACAAGAAATAAAGGAAATTTATTCGGACAACTTGAACAAACATTAGAAGATATATTGGCAAGCGAACCTATTTTTGACAAAGTTTGCCGGGCATTAAATCAAAAACTCCCCTTTTATCAACTGGATCTTGTTGCTGAAAAAGGACTCGCCATTAACGCAATTACAGAGCAGGAAGCCGAGTTATTACGTAAAACAGAAAAAGGCCGTAAAGCCGCTATTGACGTAGATGATTTCGATCCTGTTGATTTAGCAAAAGGCTAGTGTCTAACCCGAAACGGATGTCTACTACGGACATCCCTCTTTCTTTACGAACAATAGCTAGTGTCCATCCAGAAACGAATGTCTACTGCGGACGTCGCACTGACACGACCTGTGCACCACAAGATAGTATTATTTAGAATGACTAAACGCCTATATGTTGTAGAGCACAGTTCGTGCCATTGGATCGTCCTCGCTACGACCCTGTTTTTGGACGAACACTAGTAAAACTATTTCGGTGCATTTTATTCCACTTGGTATTATCCCAGTTCCATGAAGTCATTCGTGGAACTGGGATTATCATGACTCAACTAACTATCTGTAAAATAATTTTGTCTATTAATTGAAATACAATTAATAAAACTATACCTTAATAACAACCCACCACATTTTAAAAGTAATATACCATGGACGAATTACCAAAAAAGACCACAGTAAAACGGCGCTCAAAAGGTGAGCAAACACGGAAGAAAATTCTTACTTCAGCAATAGCAATTCTTGCCGGTAATGGTATAAAAGGCACTACTCACCGTGCTGTTGCCAAACATGCAAATATTCAACTTTCTTTAACAACTTATTACTTTAAAGACATTCAAGATCTCATTCATCAAGCGTTCCAATTGAATTATGAACAAATAAAAAGCCAGGTTAACGAAGCGTGGCAATACGCTTTTACGATAATTGAAAGTTTTGATAAAAAAAGTTTGCGTAAAATTGCAACTAAAGTGGAGCTGTGTGAACAGTTGACTAAAATATCGGTTAAATACTTACACAGCCAAATTTGCCATCAACCCGTTGCTTTAGCAGTAGAACAGCTATTATTTACTGAAATACAAATTACTCCTGAATTACGAAAGCTTGCCGATGAACATAAAAAAGCGTTAATTACCCCCTTCATCCAAATAGCCAAATATTTCAACAAAATAGATCCGGAAATCTACGCCGATATTATGCTTACCATATTTACCCAACTTGAATATCGTCATTTATCGGAAAAAGCAGAAAATATAAATTTGGAAGAAATGAAAAAAATCATCAGAAAAATGATTGCTTGGGTGATAGGAATAAAGGTTTAGTTACTTTAAATTTATAAAACCACTTGAAGCAAAATGCTTCAAGTGGCTTACATAGCTTAAATAAAGTATTTTACAAGAATGATAATAATTCTTCGTCAAGTTGCATTAACGTTTTAGGGCTTGCCATCATCATTTTTGAAAGCGACTTAGTTCTAGGTAGAATACGTTCAAAATAGAACTCAGCGGTTTTAATTTTTGAACGGTAAAAATCACGATTTTCAACATCACCCGCTAACTTTTCATACGCTGACTGTGCCATTAGAGCCCAAAAATAGCCCATAACGATGTAACCTGAATACATTAAATAATCAACCGAAGCAGAACCCACAATATCACGGTCTTTCTTCGCTTTCATCGCTAAACGTAACGAATACTGCTGCCAGTTTGCGACATTTTTACTCATGGCCCAAATAAACTTATTCATTTGACGTTTATGAGGATTATTAGAAAGCATGCTATTGGCTTTACAGAACTGCATTATTTCTTTGGTAAAACCTTTTAGTGCCTGACCACGGGTCAGTAAAATTTTACGACCTAGTAAATCCAGCGCTTGTATACCTGTGGTACCTTCATACAAAGTTGAAATACGGGTATCACGTACTATTTGTTCCATGCCCCACTCTTTAATATAACCATGCCCACCAAAAATTTGTAAACCATGATTAGCACTTTCTAAACCAACTTCAGTTAAAAATGCCTTTAAAATAGGTGTAATAAAACCTAAACGATCATCTGCAGCTTTACGCTCTTCTTCCGTTTTAGCCATTTCTATGTCATCAACAATCTTAGCTGTATAATAAATCATCGCACGCCCGCCTTCCGAAAAGGCTTTTTGCGTCAACAACATTTTACGAACATCGGGATGAACAATAATAGGATCAGCGACTTGATCCGGGAATTTCTTACCCGTCAATGAACGCATTGATAAACGTTCTTTCGCATAAATCAAAGAGTTTTGATAGGCCAATTCACTCGCACAAATACCTTGTAAAGCAGTACCTACCCGCGCAGTATTCATAAAGGTGAACATACATTCCAAGCCTTTATTTTCAGGCCCAATCAACACACCTTTAGCATTGTCAAAATTCAATACGGCTGTTACTGAAGCTTTAATACCCATTTTGTCTTCAATTGAACCACAGGTAACATTGTTAGCTTCACCAAGATTACCTTGTTGATCGACTTGTATTTTTGGCACGATAAACAATGAAATACCACGGGTACCGGCAGGCGCTCCAGGTAATCGGGCTAAAACAATGTGAATAATATTATCCGTTAAATCATGCTCACCAGCAGAGATGAAAATTTTAGTACCCGTAATATTATAAGTACCGTCACCATTTGGCTCTGCTTTAGTTTTTACTTGTCCTAAATCAGTACCGCATTGAGGCTCAGTCAAACACATTGTGCCTGTCCAGGTACCTTCAGTCAGTCTTGTTAAGTAAAGTTCTTTTTGCTCATCACTGCCGTGTGTTTGCACTGTGTTCATTGCACCGTGACTCAAACCGGGATACATTGCCCATGACCAGTTAGCCGTACCCATCATTTCTGATTTTACCATGCCTAATGAAGGAGGTAGACCTTGTCCGCCATGTTCAACAGGATGAGACAAACTTTGCCAACCACCTTGAACATACATGTCGTAAGCCGCTTTAAAACCTTTTGGTGTGCTTACTTTACCATTATCAAATGTACAACCTTCTTTATCGCCGCTTTGATTTAAGGGTAATAATTCATTTTCACAAAATTTTGCACATTCTTGTAGGATCGCATCAACCAAATCTGGTGTTGCTTCGGAAAACTCAGCATGTTTACCGTAATGGCCGTAATAATCAAAGACATCTTCAAATAAAAATTTAATGTCAGTAATCGGTGCTTTGTAGCTAAGCATATCTGCTCTCCCAACTTTTGTAGTAAGTAGTCATACCATATTAGATGAAAATTAGTATAACAGATAAAATCACTGGTTGGACCACTATTTTAAATTTTTAGTGCCTTTCACCCTAATCAATAATTTTTAATATATCTATCATATCCTTCGCCATAAAGCACGGCTGATCATCCTTATTTTTGTGGGTAATTTCATTCGATTTAAATTTGTTTTTATTATGCCTTTGGTGAACCTTGTACGCTTTGAGTAATCAATATTGATATCAAGAACCACGGGTATTTGTTTATTTGAAACCTCAATTGCTTCTGCTATTTTATCTGCAATCTGTTGATTATTTTGTGAGCTTACGGCGAGATAGTTTAACTTTATAAATTTGATCTGATTAAATCATTGCAACCAATTACTAAGGATGC
>JABSOJ010000025.1 GCA_013216005.1 Alteromonadaceae bacterium
CTGTTGGATATTACAAAATGTATCCTATTAGCAGTATGAGGTGGCATAGTTAGTTTGATCACCCAATTAGATATGTTTCGACTAAAATCTATATAATGAACAGGTTGAATATCAAGGGCATACAATTGGTTATATATTTCTATTGGGTTGACCACGGCAAACTGATATGGAGTATTAACCTAAAATTTATAACAATACTGATAAATGAATAACTAAATTGATTTATTAACTCTAGGTTAAAATATTATACAGAACGAAAATGTTACGTTTTTTTATAGCAGTAAATTAATATTTTATATTCGTTGATTCACGTTTAACCAGGCGAGGTAAGTATTTGTAACCTTCTACAGCTGACTCGCCAGCTTTACTTTTAATATCTAACGACAATTGTGCAGCACGTTGTGCCATTGATTCTATCGGGTAATGTAAAGTAGTCAGTTTTGGGCGTGAGTATCGTGAAATTAATACGTCATCAAAGCCTATTACCGATATATCAGCGGGGACTCGATAGCCATTATCTTCTAAAGTTGAAATAGCACCAATGGCCATAGCATCGTTATAAACGAAAATAGCCGAAAACTTTTGACCTGAGGCTAATAAATGTTGGGTTGCTATTTCACCACCTTGTTGATTGGGCTCAGCATATTCAATTAATTGAGAGTTAATCTCTATACCTGCACGTCCTAGCTCTTGAGAAAAACCCCGTAGCCTTAAGGTTGGATCTTCAATTTGATATTTACTACTGATACAAGCAACTTGTTGATGCTTTAGTGACATTAAATGTCTAGCGGCAATCTTTCCGCCTTCTTCATTATCTAACCAAACACATTTGTGTTTGATAACATCAATTACTCTATCAATTAAAACGAGTCCTGGAATTTTTTCACATAAGTCGACAAGCTCATCATCTGTAAGCTTTTTACTATGCATAACAATGGAATGGCAACGTTGCTGTATTAATAAGTTAATTGCAGCACGCTCTGATTCGGCATCTTGTTGAGAAGTACTTAATAGTAATTGCATATTGTGTTGGCGAGCAATGGTATCAACACCATTGGCAAGAGATGCAAAAAAAGGATCGGTAAGTGCGGGCACAATAACACCAAGGGTGGTCGATTTTTGAGTCACTAATGCGCGAGCGTTAGCGTTAGGGGTATAGCCTAATTCTTCCATTACTTGCGTAACTTTTACACGCGTCTTTTTACCGACTTTAGGTCCGTTGTTAACGACTCTTGATACTGTAGCTATCGAAACACCGGCAACACGAGCAACATCTTTTATTGTAGACATAGGTAAACGTTTATATTTTTATTTTATCTATAATAACCTTATTTCAATTGGATGTTAATACTAACAACTAAATTTAAATTAGATATTGACAATAAAAATGTAAACGTTTACATTTTATGTGTTGATTTTGATTATATAATTTTGAGACTTATTATGGATACTGTTTTTGACCCTACAGAGCACCCACATCGAAGATATAACCCTTTAATAAATGAATGGGTATTGGTTTCCCCACATCGCGCCAAGCGACCTTGGCAAGGGCAGGTAGAAAAACTAGATGAGCAAGAAAAGCCAATCTATGACAAAGATTGTTTTTTATGTGCTGGCAATACCCGCATAAATGGTGAAAAAAACGATGAGTATACTGAAACCTTCGTCTTTACCAATGATTTTGCTGCAATAAAGCAAGATACGCCGAAAATTAGCAGTGATGATCCACTTTTTAAAATGGCAACTGAGCAAGGTGAGAGTCGTGTTATCTGTTTTTCACCTGATCATAGTAAAACTTTGCCTCAGCTTTCAGTCGAGGAAATTACTAGCGTAGTTAATACTTGGCAAAGTCAATGTGAAGAGTTAGGAAAAACTTATAAGTCGGTGCAGGTCTTTGAAAATAAAGGCAGTGTTATGGGTTGCTCTAATCCTCATCCCCATGGACAGATTTGGGCACAACAGCAATTGCCGACTTTAGTCATGAAAAAACAAAAGGCACAACAAGCTTACTTAGAGCAGCATGGCAGTAATTTATTGCAGGACTATGTTGTTAGAGAAGTAGAAAATAAAGAACGTATTGTGGTGATGAATGATGATTGGCTAGTTGTTGTACCTTATTGGGCAGCATGGCCGTTTGAAACCTTATTACTGCCACGCTTTGCAGTATCACGCATAACCGAACTTAACGAACAACAAAAGTCATCCCTTGCTGATATTATCAAACAAATAACTATTAAGTATGACAATTTATTTAATTGTTCTTTTCCTTATTCAATGGGCTGGCACGGCGCACCTTTTGATGGACAACAACATGATGAATGGACTTTGCATGCTAGCTTTTTTCCGCCTTTATTAAGGTCTGCTACGGTTCGTAAATTTATGGTGGGTTATGAAATGATGGCTGAAGCTCAGCGAGATCTTACTGCAGAGCAAGCAGCACAAAGGTTGCGCGATTTATCAGATATACATTACAAGGAGCAAAACTAATGGCACAACAAATTTTTGAGCAACAGAGCCTTGATCAACAAGCACTTGCTCAACTTTTATTTGAACAGCAATTTCAATGTTCAGCTGAGATTGTTTGTCATGCGCCTGGTCGTGTTAATTTGATTGGTGATCACACTGATTATAATGATGGCTTTGTACTTCCAGCAGCTATTAATTATGGAACTACTATTGCTGCTTCTTCTCGTGAAGACAACGTAGTAAAAGTGTACGCTCATGATTGTGACCAAGAGACTAATGAGTTTACTTTGAGTGATATATCGTTTGATCAACAAATGATGTGGAGTAATTATGTAAAAGGTACATTACAAGCATTAATGACAACGTATCCTGATATTAAAGGTGCTGATTTTGTTGTTACCGGTAATGTGCCACAAGGTGCAGGATTAAGCTCCTCTGCTAGTTTTGAAATAGCTATTTTAAAAGCGTTTTCACAGCTCTATAAATTAGATTTAGATGGTATCAAGGCCGCACTTATAGGCCAGCAAGCAGAGAATAACTTTGTTGGTTGTAATTGCGGCATCATGGATCAACTTATTTCCGCGATGGGGCAGAAAGGTCACGCAATGTTATTAGACTGCAAAGATTTGTCATTTGAAGATGCGCCTATTCCTGATGATTTAGTGCTGTTTATTGTTAATTCAAATGTAAAGCGTGGCTTAGTTGATAGTGAATACAACTTAAGAAGAGAGCAATGTGAAAAGGTTGCTTCGCATTTTGGTGTTTCTGCGCTGCGAGACGTTACCTTAGAGCAACTTATTTCATCTAAAGAACAAATTGAGCCGGTATTATTTAAACGTGCTCATCATGTTATTACTGAAAATGCTCGGGCAATAACTACATTAAAAGCGCTTAAAAATAATGATATGGCGACGATTAGTGTCGCAATGAAAGAGTCTCATCAGTCTTTACGAGACGATTTTGAGGTGAGCACTAAAGAAATGGATGGTTTGGTTAATATCATCGATAGTGTTTTAGGCGCTGATGGCGGCGTTAGAATGACTGGCGGTGGTTTTGGTGGCTGTGTTGTTGCCTTAGTACCAAAAGCTATGGTTGAACAAGTAAAAGATGCTGTTAATAGCCGTTACGAAGAAGAGTATTCTTTAAAGCCAAGCTTTTACTTATGCAGTGAAACACAAGGAGCATTTAGATAACTTACTTTAGACAATTCACTTTTAGACAATTGTCTTTAGAGAAGTAGCTTAAAAATAACGCATGAAAAATAAAATATAATAACTAAAAGTAAAAAGGAAAAAATGATGGAATTTACGAATAAGTTGGGGACCTTAGACAGCACAATTTTTGTTGTCTACGTTATAGGTCTATTGTGCTTAGCACTATGGATTTCTCGAAATGAGAAAAAAGAGGGTGCGAATACTGAAGATTACTTCTTAGCCAGTAAATCACTACCTTGGTGGGCTATCGGTGCCTCATTAATTGCTGCAAACATTTCCGCAGAGCAAATTATTGGTATGTCAGGCTCGGGTTACGCTATTGGTTTAGCAATTGCCTCATACGAGTGGATGGCAGCTATTACCTTGATTATTGTGGGTAAATATATGTTGCCTATTTTCTTAGAAAATAAAATATTCACCATGCCGCAATACCTTGAACAACGTTTCGACAGCAAAGTAAAAACTACCATGTCAATTTTTTGGTTAGCTGTTTACACCTTTGTTAACTTAACCGCAGTGTTATGGTTAGGTGGCTTAGCCATTGAAACCGTTGCAGGCGTTGACGCGATGTTCGGTATGATCTTCTTAGCCGTTTTCTCTGTTGCTTATTCTTTATATGGCGGTTTAAAAGCCGTTGCTTTTACCGATATTTTACAAGTTGTCTTATTAGTTTTTGGTGGTTTATTACTAAGTTATTTAGCGTTAGACGCCGTTGCTGATGGTCAAGGCGTTTTAGCTGGTTTTGGTATTCTTACCGACCAAATGCCTGAGCATTTTGACATGATATTAAGCCCTGAAAATGAACATTACATGAGTCTTCCTGGTCTTTCAGTGTTGATTGGTGGTATGTGGGTAATGAACTTTAGTTATTGGGGTTTTAACCAATATATTATTCAGCGTGCTTTAGCCGCTAAAGATTTAAAAGAAGCGCAAAAAGGTATCGCTTTTGCAGCCTACCTTAAATTATTAATGCCGTTAATTGTTGTCTTGCCTGGTATTGCAGCTGTTGTTCTTTATCCTACATTAACCACTCCAGATCAAGCCTACCCATCAATGATGGCATTAATGCCTGCTGGTATTAAAGGTTTAGTTTTTGCTGCCTTAGTTGCTGCTATCGTTTCATCACTTGCCTCAATGACAAACAGTATCTCTACCATCTTTACAATGGATTTGTATACGCGTCATAAGCCGAACGAAAGCCAACGTCATTACGTACATATTGGTCGTATTGCCGCGTTAGTTTCTTTATGTATAGCTTTAATAGTCGCTAAGCCATTATTAGGTGAATCGAAGCAAGCGTTTCAATATATTCAAGAGTTTACCGGTGTATTTACTCCTGGCATCGTTGTTATATTTGTTATGGGTATGTTCTGGAAACGTGCAACATCAGCGGGCGCGTTGTCAGCCGCATTTGGTTCAGCGATATTTTCTTTCGCGTTGAAATTTGCTTGGCCTGAATTGCCATTCATGGACAGAGTTGGCCTAGTGTTCTTACTATGTTTAGGACTTTGTTATGTAGTTTCTATGTTAGGCAAGCCTAATACGACAGATAGGAGTGTTGATTTAGACAAAGTAAGCTTTGAGACCACAAGCTCATTTAATCTTGCCGCAGCTGGTGTAATCGTAATTCTTACGGCTTTATACGCTACTTGGTGGTAATAACGTTATATGCCACCTAGTGGTAATAAAACATAAATAAAAAGGGCCAAGTTATTGGCCTTTTTAACTTATCAAGGAAAGAAAATGCAAGTATTAGTTACGGGGGGCGCCGGATATATTGGCTCTCACACGGTTTTATCGTTATTAGAAAATAATTATGACGTTATCGTTTATGACAACTTAGCTAACTCAAGTATTGAGTCAATTGATCGTGTTGAAAAACTCACTGTAAAGAAGGTTGAATTTGTTGAAGGTGATATCTGCGATAAAGATAAATTAAGCCAAGTATTCAAACAATATCAAATTGATGCCGTTATCCATTTTGCCGCGCTTAAAGCGGTTGGTGAATCAGCGCAAATACCGTTAAGTTATTACCAAAATAATGTGCATGGTACAGTTTGTTTGTTAGAGGTTATGCAACAACATAAGGTGAATAATTTTATTTTTAGCTCATCTGCAACGGTTTATGGCGAAGAAAATGACGTGCCATACGTTGAAACGATGAAGTTAGGTACACCTTCAAGCCCTTATGGTGCGAGTAAAGTGATGGTAGAGCGAGTACTGGCTGATTTAGCACTCTCTGATCATGATTTTAGAGGCGTATCACTGCGCTATTTCAATCCTATTGGCGCCCACGAAAGCGGTACCATAGGCGAAGATCCAAAAGGTATTCCCAATAACCTATTGCCTTATGTCGCCCAAGTTGCTGTAGGTAAACGTGACAAGCTGGGTATCTTTGGTGATGATTATCCAACGAAAGATGGCACGTGTGAACGCGATTATTTACACGTAATGGATTTAGCCCAAGGCCATGTTGCCGCATTAGACTGGTTAAATCGTCACACTGAATTTACTGGTGTTGAAGCTTTTAATTTAGGCACAGGTAACGGTACTTCGGTATTTGCTATTGTAAAAGCATTCGAGCTAGCCATTAATAAAGAAATTAAGTTTGAAGTATCACCAAGAAGAGCAGGGGACTTACCTGCATTTTGGGCTAACGCCAATAAAGCTAACCAGCAACTTAACTGGCAAGCTAATAGAACCTTAGAGCAAATGATGGAAGACACATGGCGCTGGCAATCAAATAATCCAAATGGGTATTTAGCTTAATGAGTGAACTTGCAGGAAAAATGGTAGCAGAAGTGGCAACAACACTGGAAACAACTTTAGAAACGGTAAGACTGACTAATGACTATGGCATGTCGGTTGAAATCATTAACTTTGGCGGAAGAATTAAATCCATTAAATTTCCGGTAAACGATAAACCAACACAAATGATAGTTGGTTATACGTCAGCACAGGACTACTTAAAAGATGATTTTTATTTAGGTGCAACTTGCGGGAGAGTGTGTAATCGCATTGCTGGTGGTAAGTTCAAGCTTGACTCAAAGCAATATCAGTTACCGCAAAATGATGGTGAAAACTGTTTGCACGGTGGCGATGATAATTTTTCTTTGCGTTATTGGAAAATAGACAGGGAAAACCTAACGAGTACTTCAGTGACTTTATCGCTGATTTCTCCTGATGGAGACCAAGGTTTTCCTGGAGAATTAACGTTATCTGTAACTTATCAGTTAAATAGTGATAATAAGCTAAGCATACAATACTTGGCTAATACTGACTTGGCCACGGTAATTAATTTAACCAACCATGCTTACTTTAATTTGGGTGAGAAAAATTGCAAGTCGTTATATTTGCAAATGATGTCATCGTCAATGTTGGAAACTGATGCCGCTAACATTCCTACGGGTAAAATAGTTACCATTGAAGATACCGATTATGATTTTAAAGAACCAGTTTGTATTGGCGATAGACAGCATAATACTCAATATCAATCCCTTAAAGCCAAGAACGGCTATGACCAGTGTTTTGTTCTGGATAAGACTGATTTTACAGAGCCTAAAGCGATATTAACTTCGTTGGAGAATCAAATTAGCTTATCTGTATATACCGATCAGAGTGCAATACAGCTTTATACAGGCTTCTATTTAGCTGATCCATTTTCGTCATATCAAGGCTTGTGTTTAGAAGCACAAAACTATACGGATGCAGAAAATAATGAGCATTTTCCCAGTAATATCTTAAAGCCTCACCAAGAATATCAGCGAAAAATAATTTATAAATTTGAATCAATAACATGACATAACAGAGCTATTTATTGTCATGTATCAGTTAATAGTTCGATTATAGGCAACCTTAAGGTCTCTCCTGAAAATTACTAGTTTTCGGCTCGGTCATGGGGTATTGAAGGAATCTATAAAATTTAGGCTCTGTTGTAGATAATTGTTGTCCCTTCAAATGGAATTAAACTCAACCCTTATATCTAGGACTCTGTGACTAATTCTCGTTAAAAAACCAATTAATCGCCTAACCCTTTAAAAATAGGGGATTCATCGAGGGACAACAGTATTATGGAACAGAGCCAAAATTTAACGACCAGTAAATTCGGATAACGCGAAAATTGATGGTTTTGAACTAGCCGTACAACATATGTTTACAAGTTTACCTGCGCCGTTTGATGGTCTGGAAATTATCGTTAACAAAACGTTTGTTGATAGTGAATCAACCTCAGATGATAAAGATAATCCGTTACCGTTAATTGGTTTAGGTGATTCATCTAATTTAATTGTGTTTTATGAAAAAGATGAAATTCAATTACGTGTTGCTTATAACAAACGTAATCGATTTATGCAGTCTAAACCCCGTTCGTGGAGAGATGGCCATTATGTGAATGATTATCCTCAAATAGATATCAGTGGTAGTTATGATATTAATGAAAACGTAACTGTTTTCTTTGAAGGTATCAATGTTACTAACGAGTTGTACATTACCACGGCAAAATATAGTAATCAGTAGCTGGATATCACTGAAAACGGTTCACGGTATTCTGTTGGTGTTCGAGGGGTTTTTTAATATTGAAGAAATATTAAAAAGAATCTTGGGTAGAAGTTTAAAGCTGATAACCTGAGTTTGAGGATAGTGCATGGGGTTTGCACTATTCTTTTGGGTTGCCCTATTCTTTTGGGTTGCTCAGTCAAATTAACCTTGTATATTGGCTCGTTTAATCGATAAGGCGCTTAATTGGTATAAAGTGGGATAGTTAATCTTTGTGAACACCCGTTTTACGCATGTCACAAGGATTAAATTTGATGTTATTTGTATTTTATTGATGTTACTGAATTTAAATAGGACTTTCGAAAGATTTAACTGTGGCGCCACCCTGACCTTCAACCCGTATTTCCAAAGCATAGTTTTCATCATCCATGTCAAACTCTGCTCCCCATGCTGCTGCAGACTGACAGATAGGTGTCCATGGATCGCAAATTACTGCGTTTGGTCCCCAAGGGTGAAATCACCAGCATCAGAGCCTGTGATTCGTCCAATAACTACCCAACCATGGTCAGCGTCCGTTAGGTACATTATATCTAGTGTCTGAACGGAAATCCTGAAAGCTTTATTTTACGCGGTATTCAAGCAATATTGCAAAACGAAGATTTTGTTATTTTTGGCTAAAAACGGCCAAAACGCTTAAATCTACATCAATACCGACTGATTAGCTTAAATCTTCGTTTTGAATTAATCGCTACAGCCCATGTGTAGCAATGGCTATTGACTTTTCGTTCGGGCACTAGATATGTTAAGAGCAGGGTGGGCTAGCCGAATGTGTAACCCACCAAAAAATCTATCTCTTAAAAAATGGTATTAACCGTATAAATCAGTACGCTGTAAAAAGATATCTCTGGTAGCATTAAGTGCGGAAGTATCTTCTTTAGCGATAATTTCAGCCTTAGATTTAACACCCGGCAGAATGTTGTTCACGTAGAATTGAGCACCAGCGATTTTGCCTTTGTAGAAGGCTTCGTCTTGCGGGTCTTCCAGGTTTTCTAGCTTCTGCACTGCTATTACCGCGCCATCCAGTAGTAACCATGACAACGTCACTTCTGCCATCATTTCGAGGAAGCGGGTTGAAATAGAAAAAATCAGCTCCAGTTTTTGCTCTTTTACCCAGATGCCCATGAGCCCGTGAGTCTTGACGAATATAGCGAGTGATTCCTCCAGTGTATCAGTTTCGGCCAACAACACACCAGCGTTTCGGTTATGAGCGATGCTTGCTTGGACCTGTTCTTGATACAATACCAACAGTTTTGAGCTGCGTCCCATGGCCAACTTGTCTTTTATTAAGTCTGCCGATTGGATAAACGAGGTGCCTTCCCAGATTGACAGGATCTTCACATCTCGCGCTACTTGCTCTACCGGGTGATCTTTGATGTAACCGTGGCCACCGTATACTTGTATTGCCAATTCGGCTACCCGCCATGCTTGGTCTGAGGTGTAGGCTTTGACGATGGGTGTTAGCAAGTGAACCAGCGATTCGTGGTGTTTGTTTAGTGTCTGGTATTCTTCGGATTTCTCTGGATTTAATGTTTCCAGTGCTTGTAAGTTGGTGACCCAGCTTTGGTGGAAAGTTAGTTTGTGGATCAATGCGCGACAACCTTCTACCTTGGATTTCATTTCAAGTAGCATTCGGCGCACGTCTACGTGGGCCATAATAGATACTTTTTGTGCTCTGGGGTTAAATGCTTCTTTAAAACTGGTGCCCTGTACACGATCAGCGGCGTATTCGGCGGCGCTCATGTAAGCCCGACCAGCCAAACCTAATGCGTAGATGCCTGTTGAAATCCGTGCCATGTGCATCATGGTTGATAGCTGTCGCAGACCGATGTTCTCCCGTTCCCCCAACAAGAAAGCTTTGCATGGGCCATCGTCGCCAAAGCTAAGTTGAGCGGTAGCGCAGCCGTGGATCCCCATTTTTTCTTCAAGTCGAATACAGCGAACATGGTTGTCTACCAGAGTACCGTCATTTTGCAAATTATAGCGTGGTACGATAAAACAAGATAATCCTGTGGTGCCTGGACGTGCACCTTCCACTCGTGCCAGCAACATGTAGACGATGTTGTCGGTTAATTCGTGCATACCGGCCGAGATGAATATTTTTCCACCTTCAATATGGTAGCTTCCGTCATCCTGTGGGATAGCTTTGGTGGTTATCGCGCCGACGTCACTGCCCGCTTGTGGCTCGGTCATGCACAAACAGGCAGTCCATTCGTTGGTGGCCAGTTTGTGGCTGAAACGTTCTTTAATTTGTGCTGTGGCAAATCTTTCGATCAGATACATCGCCGGGCTGCAAAATCCCGGGTAGACCATAAATGATGGATCGGCACCCTGGAATACTTCATAAATCATTTGGGCGACGATATACGGCGATGACAGGCCGTCATAGTGTTGCGGTGAGCTTAACCGACCCCATTCGGCTTCGGTGTATTTTTGCCAGATTTCCTTATATTTCGAGGGTAATTGTACTGTGCCGTCGTCAAGTAGTTTACAGCCTTCGCGATCGGCTCTCTGGTAATTAGGACCAAGTTCATTATAGGCAAAGTCGCGGGCATGAAATAATAGCTGCTGGATAAAGTCTTTGCTGTACTCGGCATTCACTGTCGGGTCAAGCAAGTTGTTTTCGATGTCGAATTGCTCCCACAACAGGAAGTTTAATTCTCGCAGGTCAATACGGTAGTTATTGTTAAAATCCATGATGGTTCTCTTTTTTTTATTCGTTGTTCAGGGAAGGTTAAAACAACCAACTGGCTGTCAGACGGATATTGTTGCTGCTGGGATTTAAGCCGAATTCGCACAGTTCGCAGCCGTTAAAATATTGCCATTGCAGTCGCATCGACAGGTTGTCGTTTAAGGATTTGAGCAGTTCAAAACGATATAACTGGCTGTCATCATCCAGACTCAGTTGCGAACTGAGCCTTAATTGCCACAGGTCTTCGGTTTCCATCGACATAAACATTAACGAAACATAGCGTTCACGCAACCAGCCCTGATTCATTAAATCTAGGCCTTTTGCGTAGTCTGCTGTAGGTTCGGTTGACTGGTTTTCTCGTAATAGGCTGGCACTGGCGGCGGCATCAAGGGTCAGGTTATCCCATTCTTGTTTACTGGCACCGTGTTCGTTGTAAAAATACTCGCCAGTCAACGACCAACCCGTATCTGCTGTATAGGTAGAACCAACAACTAACCGGTGGTAGTCGGATTTTTGCTTTATTTGCAGCGTGTTGAGCGTTTGTCGATAGCTGTGGCGGGTCCACTCTGCCCGAAGGGTGATCGAGTCGGTTAGTAAGCTGCTGTAAGTTGCACCAAACGATAGGCTCTGGCCTTCTACTTTGTGCAATAACAATGAGAATGAGTCATCTTTTTGATAACCCAGCCGAAAAACCACTTCGGTATCAGTATCAATATAGGGATTGTCGCTCGATACAAGATAACCGGCAAATGACCAGAGACCATTAAAATACTGGCCGGATACCATGTCCCAACCTTTGCTTTGCAGTGCGTTGTCCTGATCGATATAGGGCAAAGTACGCTGGGGTTGCAGCATGTTGGCAATGTCATAGTTGTAACCGTTGCTCCATTGCGGTTTGCTGCGACCCAGTTCTATCACCAGATTGCGATCTTTACTTTGCCATTGTGCCAAGCCTTCAAGCAGATAGGTGTCGACGGCGTCTGTGGTTCCATCAGCTATATCTTCAGCGTAAATTCTGGCGCGGGTTTTCCATTGGTTTTGCCAGTCGCTTTCTAACGCAATATCCAGTGATATGAATTTTGTGCCTTCGCTAAATAGCGCTTCTCCCGGGTTAAACGGGTTAAACGGGTGTTCACTGCGCAGGCTGTTATTCTGATAATAACTTTTAAGTTCGACTCGGTTTTTATGGTTACTGTTTTCTTTTAATACCTCACTTTTCAACAGCTCACTTTCTAAGACCTCATTTTTAAACGGGTCGTCGGCGAAAGGATCGTCAGCAAATGGATCATCAAAGTTATTAGCCAGCGCTAACGGGCTAGATAATAATGCGAGTAGTGGCCAGATTCTTAACATTATCATCCCTTGTTATCTTGACAGTGCATCTTTGTGGAAAATGGAGGCGTTCAGATCCTGCTTTTGATAGTTGTCAAACATCATCCAGGTGTAACTGCCTTCGATGATCGGATTGACCAGCTTCATTCGATGCAGTTTTAATTCGCCGTCAAATTCTTTAAATTTGGTGTAATATGCTTGTTTGGCCAGTTTGCCGGAGCGGGCATAAAAGTCGCTACGCAGCGGCAGATGACTTTCGCTGTCGAGAAAAAACATCACTTGTTTATAAGTTGTTTTGTCGTGTTTGGCTGTTAAGTTCAATTTTAATAATGTTTTGTTGTCGAGTATTTCAGTGCCTTCATACGTGGCGGTGTAATCTTGTGAAAAGTTGGTGCCGGTAACATCACCGTTGCTCGCTTCACCCAATAAACGCTGGGTTGGTGATATGCGCAATATGTTGCGTGTGCCGGGGAAGCGGATCCACATGTTTTGTGCCTGTTTCAAAATTTTTCGACCTTTGGAGCGGGCCGGGGCGGTAAACTCTACCAGTGAGGCGTTATTCAGTACTTTTACCGTCATTTTATTACGATGCTTTTGTTTGTTTTTCTTGAAGCTGATGTTCGACAATTCAAAGGTAAAACTCTGGTTTTTGTAACCGCGCAGACCATCGATAAAATCCAGCAATTGCTGAGGATCAGGTTCAGTCGGTGTTTCCGCCAATGCTGTTGTGGTGTCGGTTTGTTCAGTTTTTATCTCTTCATTTTTTATCTCATTATTTTTTATTTCTTTGTTTTGGATTTCATTGCTTTTAACTTCTTTGTTTTTTACATTTTGGTTCTTTACGATAGCTTTTGTTAAATCTTTAATGATTATTGGTGTTTCTATCGCATCAGTGATCTGGCCGCTGGTAATGGTCGCTAATGTGAAATGGCTAACGAAAATTAGCCCCGGGAACAGTAATACTTTTATTAATGGGTTCATTTTATTAACTCTAATCAGGCAAATCTTAAGGCTTGGGTGATTAACATTCGAGACGCTTTTACCGCAGGATAGATGCTGGATATGACAGCGATCAACAAGCCGAACAGGCCATTTTTCCACAGTAAATCTGCTTCGGTGAATATGCGGATAGGGTAAGTTTGTGAGCTGCCCGGCGGGGTCGGCATCATAATTTCTGCGGCGGTAATGCCCTGTGCCAGAAATATCGCAAAGATGACACCCAGCACACTGCCAATTAAACCCAGAATAAAGGCTTCGCTGATAAACAGTGCCATCACTTCGCTACGAGTGCCGCCCATGGCGCGAATGGTGCCGATCTCCGGCGTACGTTCCATGACCGCCATTACCATGGTATTAACGATCCCTAATAATACGATAGCCAAAACAATTATCTGTACGATGGAGAAAATGCCGTCAAATAGGTTAACCACTTCGTGATAGTAATCTGCCAGATCGCTCCAGCTGCGTAGTTCCAGTGCCAGTCCTTGCTTTTTGAATGCATCAGATAATAACGCCATGACTTCGTCAGTGTGTTTGGTGTCTTTGAGCAACACAACCAGGCGGGTAACGCCTTCGGTATACATCAATCCCTGTGCGTGTTGGAGGTTCATTCGTAGAAAGCGGTTATCTATTTCGCGGGTGCCGGTGGAGATTGCGCCAGTGACGGTTACATCGCGGGCATCAAAACTGCCGTCCGCTGTTGTCGCCATCAGGGTCAGTGATGCGCCGACTGACAGGTTTAACGATTTAAAAAGGCCGTCACCAATCAACGCACCGTCTGTGTCTTCCTCAAAAAGGTCTTCACCTGCGGTCAATTTAACTGCTGAGCTTAATAGGGCTTCTTTTTCTGGGTTGATGCCTTCAACCACTACAGCCAACGATTTGCTGCCGTCGGTTAACAGGCCGGTGAAGTTCAATCTTGGTGTCACCAGTTCAACCTGTTCAAGATCTTCAACCAGTTTGGTGATCTTTTGCAGCACTTCGGCGTTCATCAGATATTCTTCCGGCTGTTGACTGCCGAACTGGTTAAAGCCCTCTTGGTAAATTTGGATATGCCCGAGTTGCGAGCGGATCACGCCTTCGCGCATGCCTTCGTACATGGAGGCGAAGAAGCCACCCATGAGGATCAGACTGATCACCCCGAACTGAATCGCCAGCAGGGTGATAAAGCTGCGTCGGCCGTTACGCAATACGTTTAATAAAGCCAGTTTTAATCGCAACATGGTTTAGCTCTTCTCTTTCAGTAATGTTGCAGCCCGTTCAGACCAGGGCGCAATGTTTTGGCCAGCCAGCGAAGCTAGTTTTTTGATGCCGTTGATTTTTTGCTGATCTTTAATTAATGCCAGGGCGTGGTAATAGTCGGTCATGGCATAAAATTTGTCGCCAATTTTGGCGTCGGTGGCATATTTGATAAGATTGAAATCTTCTACTGCCTGACGGCCTTTACCCAAAAATGCAGGCATTTCGGCATAGGTGATACCGCGATACAATCGCACACCTAAGTGATTGGGGGCGTTTTTCACTGCACGATCAAGATAACGGCTGCCTTTTTTCGACAAAAAGTTGATTTTGCCAAGATTGTCGAGAAAAAACACCGTTTGTAGGCTGGTGGCGCTGCCATATAGTGCAGTTAATTCATGATCGTCCTGACGGGTTTTTCGCATTGTGGCGATTTCTTTAACCAGTTGTTCCAGAGTTTTCAGTTGGCGATCTTTGTTATCTGTAAAATAGGTGTAACGGACAAACAATGCTAAACGACGTTTGTCCACAGGACTGTCGGCATTTATGTTGAGCGAATCTAATAATGCCTGACGTTCGGTATTGGTCGTAGGCACTCTGGTTGGCTGGGTAAAGCTATTGATTGGCTGGGTAAAGTCAGCAGGATTTACCGCCTTGGCGGTAATTGTAGTTGTAGGGCTGGTTTCTATTTTTTGTTGTACGGCAGGTTCTGAACAGCCGCCAAGAGCAACAGTCAGTATTAACATGCCGATTTTTTTGAATTTAATATTCAACTTTCTCTCCTGGTGGTATTTGATCTACTAGGTTTAAGTTTTTCACCTGTTCATCGTTGACGATGTGGCCATCTTTTAATTCTAATATTCTCGATGCCCGGCTCAATACGAAGTCGTGATGGGTAGCAAATAAAAATGTCACGCCAGTTTCGCGATTGAGAGAGCCTAGCAAGTCCATGATTTGCTTTGATGTTTCTGAATCGAGATTGGCGGTCGGTTCATCTGCCAGAATTATCTCTGGTTTGGTGACTAGTGCGCGGGCAATGGCGACGCGTTGCATTTGTCCGCCAGACAATTGGTTGGGACGACGATCAATAAAATCTGCCAGACCCACTTGTGCCAGTGCCTCAGCGGCGCGTTTTTTGGCTTCACCATTGGCTACTTTTTGCAGCGAAAGCGGATATTGCACGTTTTCCAATGCGGTTAATACCGGAATAAGGTTAAATGCCTGAAATATAAAACCGATGTATTGGCTGCGCAATTGTGATTTTTGTTTGTCCGAGAGTGAGCTTAACGGATTGCCGTGGATAAACACTTCACCCTCACTAGGATCATCTATTGCGCCGATAAGGTTGAGCAGGGTACTTTTACCACTGCCACTGGCCCCTCTGAGCACTACGAATTCACCTTTTTCAAGGGTTAAATCCAGTTTGTTGAGCGCGGAGATTTGTTTGTTGCCTAACGGAAAAGAACGGGATACGCCCTGTAATTTGACTACAGCCATCAGGAGTCCTCCGTCAGAAGTTTGTTGGCCTCAGCCAGTTGATGCAATATCAGTGGTGGTTGTTTGGTTCCCTGGGACAGTTGTTGAAAATCTGTCATATATTGGGTGGCCTTTTGTTGGTTGTGTTGCTTGTCGCTACCACCAGCATTGGCATAGGCAATACTCATGGTCAGCTTGAATTGCAGTTTTAATTCAAGTGGTGCAGAGGAACCTTGATGGTCAAAATAATGTTTGAACCAGGCTTCATCAATAAATACGGTGTCGAGACTGCAATTGAGCAGGGCGGTCGGTGCAAAAGTAGCCAACCGTACCATGCGAATTTCAAAATTTTGTGGGTCCATGTTTACTGCCCGGTTCATTTCGGCACAGGCCGAATAAAGGCGATATAGTTTCCACATTCCCATTAAGGGATCGAACATGGCACCAGCCTGTTTGGCCTGTGTGCCGCTTAACCATGCCAATGCCAGTGCATTCTGTTCAGATGCTACGGCGGCGGTTAATAATTGCTGTGCGTCATCAAGATGATTATGTAATAAATACATTGAACCTAGTTGAGTTTGCAAGGTGCTGTCATTAGCGTTTTGTGCCAGCTCTGCTTTGAGTTCAGTGATCAGCTGTTGCTCCTGCTGTGAATAAGGCACCTGTTTGAAATCAATCGGTGCCGCGCCCATAAAATAGGCGATGACATTGCCGATAAGCAGGTTCATCGAAAGTAAAATCAACAGTTTTTTCATAACTAGCCTTATATAAGCAGTTTACATAATTAATTGTTGTCGCCTGTCAATGCAGATCCAGTCGATGGATGTGCATTGCCAGTCGAGACAGGGGATTAGATTTCTTCTGAAGATTCTACCAGTTGCTCATCCATTTGTGACAAGGTGGTGTGCTCATCGAAAGTCAGGGCATCCGGGTCGGTGACTTCAGGATATAATTGTTCAACAATAAGGATCACTTCTACGATGTTTAATGAATCAACACCTAGTTCACCTAACGGCGCATCAACATCAACGTCGTCTTTGTTAAGCATTTCTGCTATCTGTGCTTTTAGTTTCGGTAACTTTTGGCCTATTTCTATCATGATGTTTTCTACCTCTTATATTATTGTTTTAATGGTGTTTTTAAGTCTATATTTATTGTTTTTGTTGTTGGGCTAAATTAGTCCTTTTGACTCGGATGAAAGTGACCCGGATGAAATCGGGCCAGATAATCAAAGGTCAGCAGTAATACGGATAATTGCTCGATCCGGTGAGGATTATCTGTTTGGCGGCTGACCAAGCGGGCGGTGCTCGCCGGATTTAAGTTAAACAGCTTGAGTGTGTCTGGCTCCCCGACATGAAACAAACGTTGCATGGCATCATAGATGTTGGCAAGACTAATTTGTTGCAATGTAAAATAGGCTGCTGGCTTATTGTTGGGCTGCGTTACCATGGTTATTATTTTTTCACCCCCAATATACGGGTTGATCAGCGTTTTTCCGTGATGTTGGCAGATGCGCTGTAATATTTGGCACCAGGCTGGTATCACATAATGTAGATCGAGCCATTGACTGAACGACAAAGGTTTATGATGTTCGTTCTGCTCAGCTTCAAACTCGATAACTAATTGGTTATGGCGTTTGTTCAACTGACTGCGTTGTTGTAATAACGGACGTTTTAAGATGCTTTTGCACCAGCGGTGGTTGTTCTTAAATGGTTGCTCGCCGATGACATTGCGGGCAGCGATCCAGCTACCATCAAGCAGCAGGGTATCAGTTTCACTGGCTTGCACCAGACTGTCGAAATGGGCCAGTGCCACATCTATGATTGGCTCACCGAGGTGATGGGCCAGCGATGGTAATTGGTTGAACAGCTTGGTTAAATCTATCTCTTCAAGAACACGGGGGACTATAGTCTCGGCTGTAGGTAGTTCGTTTTGCTGTGCTAATATTAACTGCTCAGCGTGAGATAGTCTGGCCTGATGGCTCAATTCGATATTCTGTTGTAATTGCCAGATCAGGGTTTCACCGCATTGCAATTGGTTGATGTGGTCAAAGCAGGTGTTTTTTCCAGCTAACGGCCCCAGTGCCAGTGTCTGTAACAATTGCGCTTTGTTTATTGTCGCCTCAAATTCATGACTTAAACTGTTTAAATCTGTGGATAGGGTAAGACCGTTATTTTGTTGGTCGTTTTTTTCTTGATTGCTTTCTTGTTGATAGCTTTCTTGTTGATAGAAAAGGGTAAAGCTGGAGCGAGCACTGCTGGTGACCAACAGTTGTTCTCCATTAAGCCAGATCAGTACATAATCGCCGATGAGATGTTTATTCACCTCAAAGCCCCAGTGTTCAAGTGCAGCATTGAGTAGCGCTTGTTGATCGCCATTTTTGATTTTCAGTTGTTCGCAAACAGCCTGTTCATTGGTCAGGTAACCCTTGATGTAACATTTGCCTTGTACAAGGCCTTGTAGTTCTTGTTTGCTAGGTGACAGTTTATTAGGTGACAGTTGACGGAAGAAACAACCTTGCTTGTTATGTTCAATCATACTACTTGCTCCATCCGATTGTTTTCAACCCCGTGTACTTTTTGTTCTTGTTCTTGATGCTCGGTTGATTTTACCCAACGCTGTGTTAACCATTGCGGCAATACCCGGGCGGCACCACTTAGTACCGACATGTGATTGAGCTTGGGTAGCATATGCACTTCTTTATCCAGCGTTGGTGGCAAATGCCATTGTGTAATCATAGGCAAAAATGAAGGATGCAGGATCTCATCGGCTTCTCCACAGATAAAAGCGACTGGTATATTGATCTGACGGAAAGCTCGGCTGTACTTGGGTACGGATACAGAGGCCATTAAGTTAAATGAATAGTTGAGTACCCGGCCTTCGAGTGCGGCCATTTTGGATGAGCCGGGAAAACTCATCACTGTGCGATGACGCAAAAACGGTAATGCCAGGGCAAGCAAAAACTTTGAATTGTTCATTTTAGGAATGTGCCTGAGGGCACCTTCCGGGGCAGGGTGATAACCGGGTTTTTTACGCCAGTAATTCATTAAAAAACTTTTTTTGCTGCCAGGCTCATCAAAACGCAACGACTCCAGTGTGTTACTTATCGCCGGAGCGATAAAGTAACAACCAGCAAGTTTGTCTTGGCCATATTTCTCGATATAACGCAAACACACTACCGAACCTGACGAGTGTCCGCCGAGGATCAGTGGAAGAGGCTGTTTTTGTTCAAACCAGCTGATAATGTCACTGATGTCATCTTCAAGTTGACCGACATAATCGCATGTGCCTGGCGTGCCCTCTGAGTCACCATGACCGCGCCAATCGCAAAGTACCACCTCAAAACCGCTTTTGACACAGGCTTTGGCGATGTTTGCATAACGACGGCTGTTAAAGCTTCCGCCATGAAGAAATAGCAGGCGGGCATGGGTGTCGTTGCCTTCCTCCGGGCAATACCGATGACACGCAAGATTTGCACCGTCTCTGGCCGGGATCATAAGCGTATTCATCAGTCTTCTCTCATTTCGCTGCTTTCGAGTCTTACCGGATGGCTGGGATCCATAATATCGTGTGGTTGGTTTCTGGCATATTGCAGGAACACCGGCACGAAGCTGGTTTGGTCAATGTATTCTTGTTGACGCATCCAGATACCGTTGGCGGTATTCTTGATCTTTTTCAATTGTTTGGCATCGGCTGTGTCGCCGACAACTGTTACTGCAACCATTTCATCGGTGAAGGAAGTTTCAGTGATCTTAACCAACACTTTGTGCTCTGTGGTTTGTTGCAATTCCTCGGTGAGGTTGTTGCTCATTGAAACCAACAATTGAGGTAGGTCGTCACGACCGAACGTTGGTTTTTCCAGTATCATTGGTAGGTTCAGTACATTTTGCACCATACGGCGACGACCAAAGTTGGGTAATCTCAACTTTGAACCAGTAATGGTGGCAAAACACTCGGTAAATAATTTTAGACGCAAATCGATGCGGTAACCGTCTTTGCCTTTTTCACCCATCTGGTAAATATAGTATTTGTACAGGTCTGCACCATTCTCAAAGAATCCCTCCTGGTTGCGTACAAAATCGCGGTTCTCGCTGCGCAATACTTCCAGCGCTTCGAGGATCTGTTGCTGCATCAACTTTTCAAGGCCGAAATTGCCTCGACGGATAAAGTCATTTTTGGCAAAATGATCATAATCTGAAAAATTGCCCGCCATGTAATCCCAGGCACTGGTAATAAAGTAAGTAGCATTGATATAAGCCATCACTGGTGAACACAGTTCGGCACAATCGAGTACCGGGTATAAGTTCATTAGTTGGGCATAAAGGAACTGGTAATAATAATTGACCACTTCGTTAGCATAAGGCACAGCTTTATCCAGCGCTATTTGCGCCGCTTCTCTGTCTGTGTTGCCCAGATCGGCGAGGATCAGTTTGGTAAGGTTGTCGTTAGCCATGGCTATGACATCACCGCCACCACTTAACAGTGGATCCAAGAACATTGAGGCAAAGCCAGTGGCACCCCAACGTTCGCGATTGACTATGCCTGTACCGCGATAGGCTAACTGGCCCCAAGCTTCAAAGTCGTCTATTTCGGCATGTTCCATCAGATCTGCTATGGAGGTATGTTCTTTGAGTTTGGCAATGAAATCGGCCTGTTTCATCGGTGGATTTTTAATCTTGGTTTTGTCACAGACGATACCAATGCTGGTTTGGCCATTCTTTAACGGGATGAACCAGATCCAGTAGCCGTAACCACTAAAATGGTTGGTCGACAGGAAACGGCTTGAAGCTCTGTCACGCCATTTTTGGTTGCCGACACTATCAAAATCTTTAACACCGCTGAAACGGCCCCATGCGGAGCTGTGGGCCGGTACGTTTTCGCGGCTGTAACTCTTCATTCGTCTGGCCACTACGCCTGCACGGCCGCTGGCATCAACCAGCCACTTACAGCGAATTTGATGTGTTTCATTCTGATACTTGAAGTCAACGGTGTGTTCATTCTGGTGGTCCAGTTCAAAACCGGTTACTCTGGCACCTTGCAAAATGGTAATGTCATCTTCGCGGTTCATATCGGTCAGATCAGATTCAAAACTGGCGCGTTCCAGCTGAAAAGCAGGGTGGGGCGGAATATACGTGGTACCTTGCTCACTCATCTGCTCAATCGGCAGGCTGTGGTCTTTATTGTCAAAGAAAAAACGCAGTGCATTTTTAGGCAATTGGTGGCGGTACAAATAATTGGCTAATCCCAGTTTTTTCAAAAAGTAATGACCCGTACTCTCTACCGTGGCTTCGCCGATTTTTGCTTTGAACTCGGTGCTAGCTTCCAGTTGAATAATGCGGATATCAGGCTTATTTCTTTTTAGCTGGCGTGCCAGTGCCAGGCCTGACCAACCGGCCCCGATAATTACTACATCATACTGCGACATTATTGATTGATTCTTGATCACGCTTTTGCTCCTCTAGTTTTTTTCTTGCCGGTTGCTTGAAGTTATGGCTTGTTTGCCATTTGAAATAATGGTTATGTTTACCGTGATAACGGGAACGTGGATATTTCAGTGTTGTTCTTATTTGTTGGTAATAGGCTGATTTGTCTTCTTGGTACAAACTCAGTGCCAATTCATAACTGTCGATGTCATTGATAAGTGAATGATACTCAAAACTGGCTTCAGGCAGTTCAATTGGGTCTGCTACATTTTTACCTAATTGCAACATGCCGACCCGACCCCCGCCTCCGAGGGTAAATAATAACAAGCTGTTTTGTTGTAGTTTTTGTTTATATAGCTGTATTTCAAATAGCGGTTTCAAACTTAAATAATGACGTTGACAACTTTCGATACTGGGTAACCAGTCTACTGATTGCTGTTTAGCTGCCAGTCGGTTGTCGAGCCCACGTAACAGGGATTTTCCCCAGTTTGAACAAATATCAAATGAAACGGGCAACACATTTTCAGGTAAATCTTCCAGCTCTTGATAAAGCTGACGGATAAGCCCTTGTGTGCCAGCAATGCCGGATTGTTGGCTAAACAACTGGCATTGTTCAACAACCAGTTCGTGTGGTTCAGGGGGTTTGCCTACCTCCGAGCGTTTCAAGGCCATAAAGCCAACGCCAGGGACTACGTCCAAACCGTCCTGTTCGCTGTCGTTGCCTATGCCCAGTGAATTGAGACAAGCCTGTTGGAATGATTTGTTCAACTCCAGTGAGATCACTAGGGTGGCGGACAAACCGCTGTGATAAAAATCCAAAATACCCGCATGCAAACTGGTGCAGGCGGCACTGATAAAAGTTACATGGCATTGATTGCTTAACCATTGGTGAAATTCAATCACTAGGGGATCAAGCAGCACACAAACTTCACCGGCACTGATCAGGGTGACATGACTTGGCAGTTTATCCTGTTTACATAGCAGTAACTTCAATTTGGCCATGGCCATACGAGGATTACTTGCGTCACCTGCCCAGTATTGTGAAATTATCACTGGAGCAGCCATTACTTAGCCACGCCTCTTTGGTGAAGATAGGTGATCAAAGGGCGTAAGGCATCAGTGGGCAATACTTCATTGCTGTATAGCCGTAGGCTAATGCTGTTGTCATTGTTGTCTATTTCAATGTGGGAAAAACGGTCTTCGATCACCAGCAGCGGGTTTGTAAAGGCAACCAGCTTTTGTTCTTCGGCTGTTAAATCTTCGAGTAATAAGACGTTGTCTGCTAACAGATTATTCGGGATACGCATACCGCCAGGCATCGATATTCTGATTACTGTAGTGATCCCCGGCCAGCACAATTGTGCTTTTTCGACTAAGTCGGACAGGATCTGGTAATGTTCGCGGACATTAAGTAACACCGGATAAGGTGAACTGGTAAAATCGGCAAATACCGCAAAATCGCTATCGGTGGTTAACGGCAACATTTGTGCCTCACAGATAGAAGGTTTGTGCGCAAACGGCATACGTGTGAGTGTGCCGCTGTATTGTTGACATTGTTTAGTCACGCTGCCACTCCTTATTCATGATTAACACGGTATCAGGCGTCATCATTAAATCGGCAATAGCGTAATAACCGTTTAATGCTACTGAACAGGCCATAAAACGCTGTGGTTGTTCAATTTTGTTATTCAGACCGTGGGTTAGTAAGGATAACCAGGGATCGGCGCCGAAGCAGTGACCGTGGTTGGCGTGCAAGTCCGGCAGACTTGGTTGACCACGCAACAATTTTTCAAACATCATTTGCACATTAACCGGAAAAAAAGGCAGTGCGACCACGGCACCCGGTTTTTTCATCATGGTACGACGTACCACGGTGGCAAATTCAGCAACACCATTGTGCGTGACGGCACAGCCTATGGTCATTTCGTCTGTCAAAGGGGCTTCTACTTCGAGGATCACGGTAGTGATACCAAAACCCGAGTGCTCCCAGTGTTCGTTATAACGCCAGAATTCAAAATTATAGACGTTGGCATCCATGATGCTGACAATCATATATTTAGCCTGACGTTGCTCCAACTCGGCCTGCTTCAAATAATGGCGTAACGAATAACCCCATGAGGCACATTCATAAGCATTGACGAAAGTATCTGGCTGGTGATCACCATATTCTTTCAGCTGGGTGGCTATGTCTTGCCATTTGACTGATTGAGTGGTGAATGGCAATTCAATCATGGTTGAGCACAAAAAATGGCGCTCAAACTCGGTGACTGGGATCCCCGTTTGCTTAATGAGTTGATTAACTTGTGAACCCAGTGATTGAGCAAGTAAAGACATTACTTGGTCAATTGGTAGAAGCTGGTCAAATAATGGCTGAGGTAATGGTGTAAAGGCGATACCTTTAACTACCAGGCCGGATACTGTCTGGTCCATTCCCGTGGTGCTCATCGTCTGGCCCGTTTGAATTTGCTATAAATTTCAAACAAACAGCGATATGAGCTGCCTTCCATCTTGGTAAAACCGAGCAAGTCACGTTGATCGTTTATGTGCTTAACTCCGCCTTTCACCACGATAGATTGCAATAACTCGTTGCTGGTGAATTTCAATGCCAGTACCCGATCAACCGAGTGGATTGAGAATTTCGTCTGGGCATTACACCAATTGGCCATGTTGATCATGAAGTCAATCGCGCTGTGATCATCATCATCAAGGACTAGTCGGTTTTGGTCTTGTAACCATAACAGGTGATGCATTAAAGACTTGACGAAACGGGGGCGAACCATGGTTAAAAAGCGGTTAACGCTGCCGAGGCCACCTTTAGAAAGAAACTCAGTCTTGTTGACCAGCACTTCACCTTTGACATCGCCCAATTGTAGTTTGCCATCAAGGAAACTGGTGCCACAGATCTTTTGTTGTAATGTTTTTGATTTTTCCGGTGACAATAATACTGTCATCGGGAAAGGTCGTCCTTTTTTCTGGCAAACCACCATAGAGAAACCGAGGTTTTGTCCTTCGATGGTCCACTTTTTATCAACATTAAGGGTGATTTGTCCATCATCAGCCGTCGTTAGAGTAGACTTCCACTGGGCCAGAGTCGAACCACCGCCATCGGTCATCATAAAATGACCGAAATGGCCTTGTTCCAGCCAATCATCGACCTGTTTACGTTGTTCGTCAGTGGCGCACAAGCCGAGCATAATCGAACCGAATAAACCGATGATTTGATGAAAATGCGGGCCGAATCCGTCGCTTTTGACTTTGTCGGTTAACTCGTCGATAAATACAGTTTGCTCAAAGGTTTCCAAAGGTTGTGCTACGCGAGGTTCCTGTAGTTCGGCCATTGGTGCAAAGGTGTCTTCGATGATCATGTCACTGTCCATTAACCTGATCACGGCATCATTCACCAAATGTTCAACTGCCGGAGGTACTTCACCGCTTAATTCAAGGAATGAAGTGATGCAGCGGCCAAAAATATTATGTACTTGGGTCATGGGTTTACCTATTCAATAATGTAAGTGGTAGCGGCGGGCAATTGCAAAAATGGGGCTACGGTGTAACTGGCGTTATAAGCGCCACAATGCTCGAAAATGCAGATGTCGCCCGGTCTCGGCAAAATGTAGTCGTCGGATTGCTTGCCGATGACATCGTCTTTGCTGCAAGAGCTGCCGACAAATTTGCAAGCCGCTTTTTTATCGCTTGGCTGTGGTTGCCATAGCGTAGGGGTTCTTAGTCTGCGTAACGTATTTTCGGTTTGGGCAAGCAAGAAATTTTGTGCAATGCCCCCGTCACAAATGGCATAGTATTCATCTTCGATTTTTTTGACATAGCGAACCCGTACGGCAAAATGACCGATACTGGCCATTAGACCTCTACCTGATTCATGTGCCAGAGTAATATGTTGCGGTAGTTCAGCCAGCTTTTCACGGTAAGCGGCGTAATCGAATTTAGCTTCTTGCCATCGCTCGCTGAAACCTCCGCCGAGGTTGGCAAACGATAACGGTTGACCATAGCGTTTTTCCATTTCAGCGATGATAACCTTGACCGAGTCTACGGTAGCCATGGCGCTACGTTCAAAACTGTAAGAGCCTTTAAATAAATGGAAACCCATTAATGGCAAGTTTTTTTCTTTACAAATATCTATGGCGAGACATGCGGTATCCCAGTCCATACCGAATTGATCCGGCCGAACTTTGGGGTGGGTGTCGTTAAACTGTTTTAAAACAACCGGGTTCAGTCGCAGGATAACGCCTGCAGGCGGACGTTTTTCTGCCAGTTCGGCAACAATCTTAAGCTGATCAATATTGTCGATGATCAACCGGGCTTTGCCGGAAATTGCGGCGCGTAAAAACTTTTTGTCGGCAGAGGGATTATTGACGTAGCGAATACGATCGCCACCGACAATGGTTTGCAGTTCTTTGATTGAAGCGACCTCAAAACCGTCATTCATAAAATTGGTGGAGCGTACCAGCAAATCAGTATTACTATTGGCTTTAACTGAAAGGATCACTTGGGTGCCAAGCGCCGCTTTCAATGCGTTGAAATTTTGCTTCAGGCGGCTGATGCTGTAAAAATAACAGGGCGTAGAAATTTCTGCCGGATTTTGTTCCAGCATTTGTATGATTTGTTGCACTTTATTTCTCCAGTTCTAACGTGGCGAGAAGGAACTTTTTGTCCACCTTGCTGTTGGCAGTCAGTTGCATTTTATTGGTAAAGAGGACTTCACGCGGTCGGTAGTCGGAATCGATGTTGTTTTTAAGCCAGTCTTTAAAAACGTCTTCATTTTCTGTGGTGTGGTCATGTAACTGCACGCACAAACAGGCGATCTCATCACCGAATTTGTCTTGGGATTGAATGATGGCGGCCAGATGCACCAGTGAACTTTTCTCAATAATTGCTTCGCTTTCTGTGGGATAAATACAGAAACCAGCTTGCTTGATCAGCTCTTTGGTACGACCCTTGAAGTAGAAATAACCATCTTCGTCCTGAGTAAACAAGTCGCCAGTAGCCAGCCAGTTATCGTCACGGTAATTACCGGGGATCAAATTGGCACCGGCATTGGCATTACCGTAATAACCTTGCATTACTGTTGCACCGCGAACAAATAATTGACCGACTTCGCCGGTTATTACTTCCTGATAATGCTGACCGTCTTCACATTGAACACTGTTAAACAGCTTGGCTTCGAGGCCGGGGATAGTAATACCGACAGAGCCTCGTTTCTTGTGGGTTTTATCTGGTGGCAGATACAGCGCGCGTTTACATTCAGTTAAACCGTACATGGCATAAACGTCTAGCTGCGGGACTAAATTAACCAAATCATCAATGACGGTTTCACCCAGATGCCCGCCAGTGTTGGTCAGTTTACGTAGATGAGGCAATTTTCGTTTTAACACCCTGATTACTTTTGATAGTGAAATGGCCATGGCTGGGACCACAGGCAGTAAGGTTATTTGCTGTTCGTCGAGGGCTTTAACGACTTTAATGGGGTGGAAATTTTCTTCAAACAGGGTAATTTGGCAATCAAATGCTAAGCTGAAAAGTAGCTGGTAAAGGCCGTAATCAAATGACAATGGAGAAAGTCCGAGAATATGCTCGTCACTGCCAATTTTCAGATAGGTGGCAATTGAATTCATCGCGGTGATCACGTTGCTATGGGTTAACATGATCCCTTTGGGGGTGCCGGTACTGCCGGAAGTATAAATTAACAAGGCCAGATCGGTGCCGCATACCTGACGTGTGTTGTTTTCTCTAAATAGCAATTTAGGTTGTGGGGATGGTTCAAGTTCAGTGATGTCTTGATCTTTAATCATCGCATGAGCATGGCAATCGTCGGCAATTTTCTGGATCGCGTCCATTTTCATGTCATGTTTGACTGGTACGACAACTGCGCCTTTGTTCCAAAGCCACAACAGTGTGGAAACTGTTTCAGGTGTTACGGTGGACACCACAATGATTTTGTCACCAAAAGAAAATTGAAGATTTTGCTCCAACCAGTCTTGATGTGCGGTCATCGCCTCATGTGAGAACGTTTGACCTGATGGGTAGAAATGAATTTGTCCATCCCAGAGTTTTTGTTGCAATTTTACAAAGAGATCACTTAGAGAAAACAACATAACTTTACATTTTCCATATTTTTATTATTATTATTATTATAAATAACAGTTAGTTAACGACTATCTCTAACTGTTTATTATTGACTACTGGTCAAACCACAATATTATTTATATATTAATAAATCAATATTTTTTTTAAATATTTGCTTACAAATAAGTGTTTTTTTCTTAACATTCTGTTGAATAATTTAACAACATAGCGCATTTTGTATATTTATCCTACATATATTGTAAATTATTTAATTGATTAAATTTTGATTTTGGAAGGGCTTACATTTCGTTTGGGAATCACCTGAATTAGACACATTTTTAAAAAAATAAATTTTTCGCTGTTAATTAATTGATGGTATTACATAAATTGAATAATAAGTTCCCTGATTGCGCTTTCTCCGCAATCAGGAATGTATTTTTGTGGTTATGTTCCATAATGCTGTTGTCCCCCATATGCAGCAGCCAATATTTGCTGCTTATCTAGCTTTGCGTTACTTTCTCT
>JABSOJ010000268.1 GCA_013216005.1 Alteromonadaceae bacterium
ATTGAGACATCATCTTCTTTTAAATCATTAGTTTAATATTAGTTTGTTGACCAATTTGAATCCCGAAACTTGAGTTATTATGGAAGTAAATCTTATAGCAATTTGTATCTGGACGAACAGATAATTAGATGTGAACAAAATTATATATTCCTGAAGAGTAAATAAATTTTTTGGTAATTATTTTATAAAGCCATGAGTTATTGATTATTTGCGACTACAGTTAAAGTAATAGCTTTGAATATTCGTTCACAGCTATTTTTATTGTTATTAGATTTTATGCGCTTTAGATAATTTGAGGATACAATATGGAATCATTACAAGTAAAAGAATATATGAACCATTACCCCGTCACTTTTAATGAAGAGATGGTAGTTGAAGAAGCTTCACTTCGTTTTTTGAAAACAAAACAAATTGGTGGTCCGGTAATAGATAAAAATCATCAACTCGTTGGTTTTTTATCGGAAGGTGATGTATTGGCAAAAATGCTGGAGTCTATTTATTATAACGAGCACACAGTGGATGTTGCCGATCTTATGCGTAAAGACGTGTTGTCGGTTAAGCCTTACGACAGTATTTTAGAACTAGGTCAGCAAATGATGCAAGATAAACCAAAAGTTTATCCTGTTGTTGACGACGACGGTAATTTGCTTGGCACTATTTGTCGTAATGACGTTTTACACGCGGTAGATAAACATATGCGGGTAAGTTTTCACGCAGGTAAATAGCATTGTTTGCTGGTTATTTGTACCGAGTACTGTTCAATTAATCTAGCTTCGTAGAATGGGTTAGCCAAAGGCGTAACCCATCAAAAATTCTCAAACTTCAACATAAGCCTCCGAAAAACCACATTAAGTTCCCACTTTAATTAACCGAAATGGTATTAACTTGTTACCGCCATTAGATTACTGGTATTATATGTTTTTTAAATAATCTATAGAGTTAGTTTTGTCTGCTGTTTTCCCTAGTAAAAAATCTCCTGAAGATGCGTCGGTTGAATCGTCATCTGTTCCTTTTGAAAAGGCTTCTGAAAAGGCTTCAAAAGAACCTTCAAACAAAGCTTCCAAAAAGCAAGTAAGAACAAATTCAGATGATTTGCCTCAGTTGCAATCGGTACAATCGTTATTTAATTTATTAGAACAAGTGAAATTGTCTGATAAATTCAGATTGAGAAAGCGTTTACTAGGGCTTAAAAAAATCAATGCAGCGGATAAAAAACTAAAAGCACATCAGCAAATTAGCCGTGCGATAGAAAAATCAATCGCGCAAAAACAAGTCAAACTAGCAAATTTTCCAAAGATAACTTATCCCGAGGCTTTACCTGTTTCACAAAATGCGGATCATATTAAAAAAGTGATCAGTGAAAATCAGGTGGTGATCATTGCCGGTGAAACAGGCTCAGGTAAAACAACTCAAATTCCTAAAATTTGTCTTGAATTGGGTCGTGGTGTTGAAGGGTTAATTGGTCATACTCAACCAAGAAGAATTGCAGCCAGAACGGTGGCGAATCGTATTGCTGACGAGCTGAATAGTAAGCTGGGCAGTACGGTAGGATATAAAGTCAGGTTTAATGATCAAGTAACCGAGCAAAGTTATATTAAGTTAATGACAGATGGTATTTTATTGGCGGAAATGCAAACCGACAGGTTATTGCGCCAATACGATACTTTGATCATTGATGAAGCACATGAGCGTAGTTTAAATATTGATTTTATTTTAGGTTATATCAAACAGATATTGCCTAAACGTCCCGATTTAAAAGTGATTATTACTTCGGCAACAATAGATCCAGAACGTTTTTCTGAGCATTTTAATAATGCACCTATCATTCAAGTTTCAGGGCGAACATATCCGGTTGAAATTCTTTACCGTCCTTTGAATGAAGGAAGGGGCGAAAGTGGCAATGAAGACAAAGACGGTCAAAAGTCTGAATCCGGAGACATAGATGTAATTTCCGGCATATTAAATGCGGTTGAAGAATTAAGTCGAATGAGTCACGGCGATATTTTGATATTTTTAAATGGTGAGCGTGAAATCAGAGACACAGCTTATGCGTTAGAAAAAGCCAATTTACGCCACACCAATATTAATATTTTACCGTTATACGCCAGACTTACCGTGCAAGAACAAAACAGAATATTTCAGCCCCATAGCGGCAGGAATATAGTTTTAGCGACCAACGTTGCTGAAACCAGTTTAACCGTGCCAGGCATAAAATATGTCATTGATCCCGGTACTGCGCGGATTTCCCGTTACAGTTACAGAACCAAAGTGCAACGTTTGCCAATTGAAGCAATTTCTCAAGCCAGTGCTAATCAAAGGGCAGGGCGTTGTGGTCGTGTATCTTCCGGGCTTTGTTTACGACTTTATTCTGAAGACGATTTTCTCAATAGAACAGAATTTACTGATCCTGAAATTTTACGGACCAATCTCGCAACCGTCATATTACAAATGTTAGCGTTGGATTTAGGTGAAATTGGTGATTTTCCTTTTGTTGAGCCGCCGGATAATCGTAATATTAATGATGGTGTTAAATTATTGGAAGAGCTTGCTGCTATTGATGGAAGCCTGCCAACAGCAAGTGCTGGTATTAATTCAGCAACAAAAAAACCTTCAACAAAGCTAACGAAAATCGGACGTTTGCTGGCAAAATTCCCGATAGATCCCCGTTTATCAAAAATGATTTTAACGGCGATTGACTTTGGCTGTATTGAACAAATTTTTATTATCGTAAGTGCTTTAAGTATTCAGGATCCTCGTGAACGACCGTATGAAAAACAACAAGCGGCTGATGAGAAACATGGCCGTTTTAAAGATAAACAATCAGATTTTGTCAGTTTATTAAAGTTGTGGCAGTACATTGATGAACAACAAAAGTTACTGACTAACAATCAATTCAGAAAGTTGTGTCAAAAAGATTTTCTTTCTTATGTTCGGATCCGTGAATGGCAGGATATTTTTAGTCAGCTTAGACAAACGCTGAAAGAAATGAATACGCCGATATCGACGGTAGATATTGAAAATGAATCGAATTTAGATTTAGTACATCAGGCTATTTTATCGGGTTTGTTAAGTCATTTAGGGCAACAAGATGAAAACCGCGAATTTAAAGGAGCCAGAGGCAGCAAGTTTTTTATTTTTCCGGGATCAGCACTGGCAAGAAAACCACCTAAATGGTTAATGGCTGCAGAGCTTGTTGAAACCAGCCGTTTATTTGGCCGTATGGTTGCGCGTATTGATCCTTTATGGGTAGAACCTTTAGCCAGTCATTTAATTAAACGCAGTTACAGTGAACCTCATTGGGAGAAAAAACAAGGTGCGGTAATGGCCTTCGAGCAACAATCGCTTTATGGCTTGATCATTGTTGCAAAACGTAAGATTAACTTTAATCAAATTGAACCCTTTACTTGTCGGGAACTATTTATTCGTGAAGCACTGGTTAATGGTGATTGTTTAATTAAAGAAACTTTTTTAAAGCAAAACCAGGAGCTGGTTGCGAGTATTGAAGCATTAGAGCAAAAAGCGCGTCGTAAAGATTTTTTAATAGAAGAACAACACCTTGTAGATTTTTATGATGAGAAGTTGCCAGAGCAAATTATTTGCCAGAGAAGCTTTTTAACATGGTGGAAAAAAACCAAACAAACAAATGAACATTTGTTGAATTTTACCAAAGAATTTTTACTTAATGAATCATCGACAGAGTTGTCCAGCACTGAATATCCTGATTTTTGGCGGCAAGACCATTTAATTTTGCCACTTGAATATAATTTTGATCCCGGTGCAGTTGACGATGGCATTAGCGTTCTTATTCCGATTGGCATTTTAAATCAAGTACAGGCAATAGGGTTTGACTGGTCAATACCCGCTTTACGCAAAGAATTAGTGGTCGCACTGATCAAAGGATTACCCAAGTCGTTACGTCGTAATTTTGTACCTGCGCCGAACTATGCTGATGCTTGCGTAAGTGCTATTCATCTGGATGAAAAATCTTTAGATGGAAAAATTTCTCAGGCAGTAGAAAAACAACTACTCAGAATGACAGGGGTTCGTTTACCCGAAGATGCTTTTGATAATGTTGATTTACCTAAACATTTAACAATGAATTATCAAGTGGTTGATGAAAAGAGTCAATTATTAAAACAAGGTCGTGATCTTGATAATCTGAAAGCAGAATTACAAGGTAAAGTTAAAGTCTCCATTAAAAAAGTCGCTGAAAAGGGCATTGAACGTCAGCAGTTAACGACTTGGGATTTTCATGAACTACCTAAAGGCTATGAGAAAAAAATAGCTAATATGACAATTAAAGCATTTCCTGCTTTAGTGGATAAAAACAAAACGGTATCAATAGAACTGTTTGAACAGGAAGCATTAGCTGAGCAGGCTATGTTAAATGGTCTTAGTCGATTAATACTGTTGAATATTCCTTCGCCGGTAAAATATTTACAACAAAAATTACCGAATAAAGCTAAGTTAGGTTTGTATTTTAATCCTTTCGGTTCAATTGCTGATTTACTGCAAGACTGCATTATCGCTGGCTGTCAGCATTTAGTTAAAGCAGATGGATTAGAATCAGGAGAGCTGCCCCGTGATAAAGCCAGCTTTGAAAAGTGTAAAGATCATGTGCGTGCAGAAATTGCTGATAGTGTTTTACAAGCAGCAATTAAGGTTGAAAAAGTACTGAGTTTAGCGCATGACATTCGTAAAAAATTGAAAGGCAATGTTGCTTTAAATGTAATTAAATCTCATGCTGATATTAAACAGCAACTTGAAAAATTAGTTTTTAAGGGGTTTGTCACCGCTTCTGGTTTACAGCGATTAGATGATATAAATCGGTACTTAATGGCTATTTCGCGTCGTTTAGAAAAATTACCTATTGATCCAAATCAAGACAGATTAAAAATGATTGAAGTGGAGAAAGTTGTTGATGCATTTAAAAATGTTGTTAGTAAACAAAGGAAAGATCAACCAGTTAGTGCGGCCTTGGCCAACACTCAATGGATGATCGAAGAATTTAAAGTCTCTTTGTTTGCTCAAAATTTGAAAACAGCCTATCCAATTTCTGCTAAAAGGGTGTTGAATCATCTAAAAGATTTTTAGTTTTTTTAAGTGTTCGGAATTTGACAGTTGCGGTTGTGGTTAGTATAAATACAATTAGTGGTTAATTAATTATACCCAAACTACTTGGAAATACAGGATCCAGCAAGTCGAGAAACGGCTATATGCAAGGCATTAAATTTTGTAAAAGGTTATTCCCTTTGAAAATTTAATAACGCAGGAGATAGCCGTTTCTCGATTTGCCCGAAGGGAGCTAAGCTAGAATATCAGTGCTGCGTGCAACACTTTATAAGGGAATAACCATTATATTCGTGTTGCGCCTTGCTCTGATGTTTTAGTTTAGCTCTGAACCTGAATTTTCAAGTAGCTTGGGTATAATCTATACTTATAAAATAATAGCTTGTGATGGAGTTGTAATTAAATGGTTAATTTTGATGATAAGCGTCATTTTTATCGAATGATGTTAAATAGTGAAGTAAACGTTACCATTATTGATGATGAGGCAAATACAGAGATTTTATCGACATGTCGGGATATAAGCGCTACGGGGCTGGCAATTGAAATGTCTCATCCTTTAGATATTGGCACAAATGTAAATGTTAGTCTTGTCCCGATCTCCAACGATATTCAAGCCTTGGATACGCGTGGTAAAGTTATTCGTGTTACTGAAGAAAGTAGTGATTGTTATTTAATTGGTCTTTCGATTGAAGAAATAGATTAAGCTATTTTTTGATGTTTTAGCGCCAGACTTAATTTTAACGCTATTTTTCCATGATTCAATTTCGACAGATCACTGAAACAGTTCAGTGATCTGCGATTTTTTGATGTTAAAAATCGATTATTTAATAAAATAAGCCTGACGTTCCGCACATAAAGCTGAGATTTAAAATCTGAGTTGATTTTCAGTAAAAAGGGCATCAGATTTTAAATAG
>JABSOJ010000269.1 GCA_013216005.1 Alteromonadaceae bacterium
GTGTGAGGGAAAACCTCATGCACGGAATCGAAGAGGGGCCGTTGGATAAGCTATGCGAAGCCTGCGGCCTACTCTACGTTAAAGATCGAATAACTGCATTGACTGCCCTGTTGCAAAGTCTGTTAAAGATAGAATAACTAAATTAAATGAATTCACAATCAAGAAAAGTAAAATATCAAGTTCCAAAATAAGCTATTATTCTTTGTCATAAAATATACCCATGTAGTTAGTGTCCGTTATGAAACGAATGTCTACTGCGGACGTCACACTGGAACAATATAAACACCACCAGATAAGGTTATTTATAATGACTAAACGCCCAACGCTAGTGCCGTTTATATTGCGTCATTGGTTCGCCCACGCTACGACCCTGTTTCTGGACGGGCTCTAATTAGGGTAGAAATAGAAACCACAGAATGAGAGCGAATAAAATGAACACAATCAATGTTGATGGAAAACCACTGAGCCCTTCAAAACTTGTTTGTATTGGACGAAATTATGTTGAACATATTGCTGAGTTAGGTAATGAAGTTCCCGATGAAATGGTGGTTTTTAATAAACCAAATTCAGCTATTAGTGAGCAGTTACTTTCATTCCATGATGAGCAATTACATTATGAAGGTGAACTTTGTTTTGTTTATCAGGGAGGTCGTTTCAGCGCAGTTGGGTTTGGTTTGGATTTAACTAAACGTGCTTTGCAAAGCAAGCTCAAAACGAAAGGTTTGCCTTGGGAGCGTGCTAAAGCTTTTGATGGCTCAGCTGTTTTTAGCGGCTTTGTTGGTATTGAGTCAACAGATCATTTATTTGATAGTTCATTAAGACTTGAGTTGACTATTAATGATAAAGTAATTCAAGCGGGTGGCATTGATTTGATGATGTATAAACCTGCACAGATCTTAAAAGAATTACAAACATTCATGACCCTTGAAGAAGGAGATGTGGTGATGACAGGCACTCCAAAAGGTGTAGGTGTTATTAATGCGGAAGATAGTTTTACGGGCAAAGTTTTAGTAGCCGGTAAAATACTTGTCAGTGCAAATTGGCTGGCAAAATAGTTGCTGTTTAGTTGTTATGTACCTGTTGTGAAAATTAGCTGTAAAAAGTTAGCTGTAAAAATTAGCTGTGAAAAATTAGTTGTGAAATATTAGTTGTGAAATATTTATGTGGAGTATTAGCCGTAAAGCCGCTAAGTAATATTTCGTTTACCTGATAGATATATTCGGAGATGTATCAATGCTACCTTCAATATCTACAGTAGCGAAGTTGTAACCGCTGGTCATAATGGCAGTTTTAATTGTATTTTGATTTCTTAAAAAGGCTAAGTCGTAACCAAATTGAGTTAAGCTATTTGCGGCATGTGCTTGATTGATCGTTAATTGAGCCCACAAACTAGCTTGATTATCAATTAAGTGACGTCTATCTCGTAATGCTTTGTTGATGTTGGAATCATCCATAATGTTTTTTATCTCCTATCTTAAATAAAATATATACCCAAGTAGTTTGGGTATAGTTTCTGTGGGAAATGAAATTTATCAGCAAATTAATTATAGTTCAGTTTATGTGCTGTTGATAATTTGAACAGTAAATTTGTGGGTTGGTGATCGGTAACGTACTCATTTTATTTAATATATTGTTAACCCGGATAATTAAGTCGTATAAATTATGTTTGTTGGTATTAAACGCAGAGATCTTGATATAATTGGTCAGCTAATTGATGCAGCACATCAGCATGCGGGTGAGTCTGGGCAAATGTTCTTAAACCATAAATACCCATAACAAAGAAACGAGCCAAATGATCACTTGGTCTATTTGTTTTTAACTCACCGGATAGTTTCGCTTGCTCAAACTGTTCGGTTAGCGCTGTTTGCCAATTCGTTAAACTCTCAGAAATACTTGCTTGCACTTCATCGTCTTGTTCAGCCAGTTCATTAAGTGCTTTAATTAATAAACAAGCCTGTGCTGAATCACAACTGATACATTCATTGACGATATTATCTAAATAATTTTTTAATTCCGTAAAGAAAGGTTGTTCGTTGGCAAAAAAATTCTGGAATTCAATATTTCTGTCTTGTTTATATTGCTCTAAAGCAGCCAGTAACAAGCCGCGCTTGTTTTCAAAAGCGCAATAAATAGAACCCGGATGTAAACCCGTTGCTTTTGTTAAGTCTTGCATACTTGTTTTATTGTACCCTTTGAACATGAAAGCAGTCATGGCAGATCTAAGTACTTTTTCCCTGTTGAATTCAGCATTTCTCATTAGCGTGTAAACCATAAGTTATCGATGTCTGGGTTGATTGTACTTAATTTTGAATGATTGTTCAAAAGTATACTTGAATGAGTGTTCAAATAAGAGTATCTTGAATGAACATTCAAGAAAGAGAACGTAATATGACTGAGAATTTGTTTAAACCCTACGCATTGAACAATACGATAAAGCTTAATAACCGTATTTTGATGGCCCCTTTAACTCGTTGTATGGCGGATGATGAACTCGTGCCAACAAAAGCAATGGCTGAGTATTATGGTCGTCGTGCTGAAGCAGGTTTGATCATTTCTGAAGCGATAATAATTCGTCCTGACGGGCAGGGGTATCCTAATACTCCCGGTTTATTCAGTGAAGCACAAATAGATGGCTGGCAAAAAATTACAGAGGCAGTACATAAGAACGGTGGTAAAATTTTTGCACAGTTATGGCATACCGGTCGGGTTGCTCATCCACATTTTTTTGATGGTGGAGATGTTTTGGCTCCTTCTGCATTGATTGTTGAAGGTAGTGTGCCAAGAATGCGTGAATTAACTTACCAAACGCCTAAAGCAGTTAGTTATGAAGATATTACTCACTTGGTAAAAGATTACGCTCAAGCAGCTGCCAATGCGATAGAAGCAGGATTTGACGGTGTCGAAATACACGGAGCGAATGGTTATCTTATTGATCAATTTTTGCATTATGACAGTAATCAACGAATTGATGAATATGGTGGTGATCCAGAAAATATGTCACGATTTGCTTTATCCGTTGTTGACGCAATAATTGATCGTATCGGTAATGAGCGAACCGCTCTTAGGATCAGTCCAGGTGCCTATTTTAATATTGTGGGTGATAAGCGTGATCGCGAAGTATTTGATCACCTTTTACCTGAACTTGAGCTCAGAGAATTGGCTTTTCTGCATATCGGCATTTTTGACGACAGTATGGAGTTTGATTATTTAGGTGGTCGTGCTTCCAGTTATGTTAGAGCTAATTATAGTAAAACGTTAGTTGGTGTTGGTGGTTATACAGCTGAAACGGGAAGTGAAGCGATTGCTGAGGAACAGTTTGATTTAATCGCTATAGGCCGTCCTTTTATTGCTAACCCGGATTATGTTACCAGAGTACGTGAAGGTTCAGAATTGGTAAATTATACCGACGAGATGCTAGCCAGCTTGGTGTAATACAAGAGTAAGGGTAATATTTATCCTTACTATTTCTAGGTAGTTTGGGTATTTACTTTGGGTCATTACTTTGGAAAATATTTTTTAACAATAGCGCTTTTGATGATAAACGCATATTTTTGTCTAACTTAGTGATAAAATGGATGAAAATATTTGAATGTCTATTGAGGTTTATCAAACAGTGCCAAATCAACAATTATTAACGCCAATTTTACAGTTTTTAAAATGCGAAACACCTGATGAATGGGTACAAAAAGCGGCGGATCCTAAAAATTTATCGGTAATATTATTGGATCACTTATTGTGTGAATTAAAAGCGGCACAATCTGCAATGTTTTTAATTCGTAAGTATGCTGTTGATAAAAATAGTGGTGAAGCACTGTTGGAATGGTTAAAGCCGTACGAAATATTTACCTACAGAAAAGAAGGTGATTGGCGTACATTACCTTCGAAAAATAATTTAACAAAATCTGTTATCCCTAAATCTGATTCTGCTTATAGCCAGAATTTGATCGATAAAATGGTTATGTTAATTAAAGAAGAGTTACATCATTTCTACCAAGTATTAGAAATAATGGATGAATACTCCGTGGAATATCAGAGAATATCTTCAGGCAGATATGCCAAGGGGTTATTACGTCATGTAAAAAATCACGAACCTGATTCATTAGTAGATAAGTTGATAGTAGGGGCTTACATTGAAGCACGATCTTGTGAACGTTTTGCTAAATTGGCGCCGCATGTTGATAAAAGGTTAGGTGACTTTTATGTTTCTTTACTTCGTTCGGAAGCCCGCCATTATCAGGATTATTTGACGCTTGCAACTGAAATTGCGGGCGGTGATATTACTGAACGTGTTCTGTTTTTTGGTGAAAAGGAAGCTGAATTAATATTAACAACTGATACTGACTTTAAATTTCATAGTGGTGTGCCAACTGATTAATCTTTCTGGATAAAAGTACTGTTTAGCAATTCAATACTTTCAGCGGTCACTTTTAACCAGGCACCTTGTTCGTACCAGTCACCCAATACAATACGTTGAGCGTCGTTTCCATTCGCCGTTAGATTGTGTACAAAAGGGCGATGGGTATGACCGTGGATCAATAATTGACTTTGATATTTTTCGAGACATTTCACTACTTCAGAGCCCGTAACATCCATAATATCTTGAGATTTTAAAGCCGTCGCTTCGGCACTTCTTTTTCTATAATCTGCTGCTATTTTGCGGCGATAAAATAAAGGTAATGACTTCACCAAGGTTTGCCACCACCAGGAACGTGATTTAGTTCTGAATTTTTGATAAGCAATATCACGAGTGCAAAGGGTATCGCCGTGCATTATTACTGTAGATTGGCCATATAAGTCAATTAACTCTACTTCGGCTAATAACACCATCCCTGATTTTTTTGCGTATTTTTTACCTAACAGAAAATCTCTATTGCCGTGGATATAGAATATTTCAGTGCCTGTTTGTTTGAGAGCGAAGAGTGCTTTGGCAATATTTATTACAAATGGACTACCATCATCATCGCCTATCCAACTTTCGAATAGATCACCGAGTATATAAAGTTTCTCTGCTTGTGGAGCATCATATTTCAAAAAGGAAAGGAAAGTGTCGGTAATATCCGGTCTGTTTTGTGTTAAATGTAAGTCGGCAATAAAATATATTACCGACTTTTTATTTTGGGTACTCAACTTTTATTCTACGGTAGCCGATTCAATAAGAATTGCTTCGGTTGGTACATCGTCATGATGTCCATTTCGGCCAGTTTCTACTAAAGTCATTTTATCAACAACATCCATGCCTTCAATTACTTCTGCAAAAACACAATAACCCCAACCTTGGGTAGATTCATTTTTAAAATCGAGAAAATCATTGTCAACTAAGTTGATGAAAAACTGGGCAGATGCAGAGTGTGGATCTTGAGTTCTTGCCATAGCTAAAGTACCACGTTTATTACTTAGGCCGTTACTTGCTTCGTTTTTGATTGATGCGCGACTTTCTTTTTCAGTCATATCTGAAGTAAAACCACCACCTTGAGCCATAAATCCTTTGATCATTCGATGAAAAATAGTGCCGTTGTAGAAACCGTCTTCAACGTATTGTTGGAAATTTTTTGCGGTTTCAGGGGCTTTATCAAAATCTAATTGAATTTTAATATCGCCTAGTGTTGTTTTGAAAATGATCATTGTATGTCTCTTTAGTTATTTAAAAGTCAGTTATTTAAAAGTAAGTTATTAAACGTTAATTGTTAAAAGCTCAGTAACAAAATTTATTTACTTATCCGGTTTAGTGAATTGTAACGTAACTTAAAAAACATTTCTTGTGGAAATTACCACAAGCTGATGATCCTTTGCTTTTGTTCAGGTACAATTGCGAAATAATCCCCTATTTTGAAAGGGGACCCATCAAAATTAAAGGATAATACATAACTCATGTTACAAATTTACAATACCTTAAGCCGGAAAAAAGAAATCTTTAAACCGATCACTTCAGGAAAAGTTGGTTTGTATGTTTGTGGGATCACTATTTACGATT
>JABSOJ010000270.1 GCA_013216005.1 Alteromonadaceae bacterium
TAGAAATAAAACTAGTCGATATTTCTCAAGTTCAGGGTAGTTATCGACCAACCTGAGTGATGTGCATAGGCAAGAAATTTTATGAGACTTAATATGATTAAAATTAAATCCATCGCGGTAATAGCAATATTTCTGGTATTAACCGGGTGTTTTCCAAGTAGTGATTTGGCTAAAAAGGAACTTCTACTTCAAGGTCGAACCATGGGGACTACCTATAATATTAAAATTGTGGTAGAAAACGAATCGTTAGATGTCACCAAGCTTCAGGCTAAAATTGATAAGTTGCTTAAGCAAGTTAATCAGGAAATGTCGACTTATATTCCGGATTCCGAATTATCCCTGTTTAATAAATCGCAATCGACTGATCCAATAGAAATATCAGTAGGTTTACAGAAGGTGTTGGCAGAAGCTATTCGTTTAGGGCAGATATCAGAAGGTAAGCTAGATGTCACTTCGGGAGCGGTAATTAATTTATGGGGTTTCGGACCCGAACTGCGTCCTGAAAAAGTGCCGACGGATGAGCAAATTACCAAAGCCAAAGCTAATATTGGTATTAGTAAACTCATGTTAGCAGGGAATATGTTGAGCAAATCTATTCCTAATTTATATATAGATTTATCGACGATTGCTAAAGGTTATGGGGTTGATTTAGTTGCTGATTTAATTGCTGAACAAGGTATCAGTAATTATATCGTTGAAATCGGCGGTGAAATGCGATTAAACGGTTTTAAAAACACGGGTGAACTTTGGCATGTGGCGATAGAAAAACCTATTACTGAGCAGCGTGTTGTTCATCAGTTGATTATTCCGAAAAATAATGCGCTGGCTACTTCTGGTGATTATAGAATTTTCTTTGAAGTTGATGGTCAGCGTTTTTCTCATATTATCGATCCGGATACCGGAAAACCTATTAATCACAAATTAGTATCAGTAACCGTTATTCACCCGTCTTCAATGACAGCTGATGGCTTGTCTACGGCAATGATGGTGATGGGTGAGGAAAAGGCGATGGAATTTGCTGAGAAATATGATCTTGCCGCCTTATTTTTATTTAAAACAGAGGATGGCTTCGACGAGCGATTCACGGTAAAATTCAAGCAATATTTCAAGTAAATATTGTCTTGTCGTAACTGAGTTAGCACTTAGTTAGAGCTAGTTAGCACTTAGTTTGATATTAGAAAAAAAAGTAATTATTTATCATTATCTTGAATTGATTTTACTGAATGTAAGGTCAATTCATATTCAAAGTTTATTTTATACAGAGTAGTAAAGGTTTTATCATGGTCATTTTTTTAATCACCCTCGGGTTCTTTTTGGTTATCGTATTATCGATGGCGGTTGGTTATATTTTTCAAAAGAAAACCCTTGCCGGTAGCTGTGGTGGTTTAGCAACGGTAGGCATAGAAAAATCGTGTAATTGCGATAATCCATGTGAAAAAAGAAAAGAAAGAGAAAGAGTAGCTGCATTAGCGCAAAACAGTATTAGCGTTAAAAACATCTAAGAAGGTTTCAAGTAACCTGAACTCGGGATAAGCAGCACTTGCTTAATATTCCCCTTTTTCCAATTCTCTGCGTTAAAACGTCGATAAATAGCCAGCTATTCATAAACGTTTTGCCTTGATAATCGAAAAAATTGAAACATTGAGTGATGATTTAATGTTACACCATTATTCTGGGATTTACGTGTACCATTAACTTATTGATTTTGCTGATACATCAAGTACTCATTATCCCGAATTCAGGTTAAGTACTTAAATCAATGGGATTGTAGTTAGTGCCTGAACGGAAAGTCTACATGTCTTATTACGTATGGGGTGTAGCTGCTTTTAAAGTTTGAAGATCTTTGGAAATCAGTCGGTTTTGATGATAATTCAAGCATATTATGTGTTTTTGGGCCAAATTTTCAAAATCTTCGTTTTTAAAAATAGCTCGAAGAGCATATGTAGTAACACTTTCAGGGGTTTCCGTTCAGGCACTAGTTAGATCGTACGATGGGTTAGCCGAAGGCGTAACCCATCAAAATATGACATTTGACATCATCAAATATTAAGATCTCCACCAGAATATATCATTTTTAAATATTTAGCAGATCACTTCAACATTTTTACAAAAGTCTGTTTAAACTTAGCAAGTTTTGGCGACACTACCGCCTGACAATATTGATTTTCAAGGTTTTTAGTAAAATATTTCTGATGATAATCTTCACCGCTAAAAAATTCACTTTGTATGATAACTTCGGTAACTATCGGCTCCGGCCATACTTTATCGATATTTATTTCTGTTATAATATTTTCAGCTATTTCCTGCTGTTCTTCATTGGTGAAAAATATCGCTGAGCGGTAGTGGGTGCCAACATCTCCACCTTGTTTATTTAGTTGGGTTGGATCGTGCAGAGCAAAAAATATTTCTAATATTTCACGGTAACTGATCACTGCTGGATCAAAAGTGAGGTTTACTACTTCAGCATGTCCAGTTGTACCTGTACATATATCTTCATAGGTTGGAGCATCGCTTTGTCCACCCATATAACCTGATACGGCAGACTCAATACCTTTCACACTATTAAAAGCTGATTCGATGCACCAAAAGCAGCCACCCGCTACAATCGCTTGTTGAGTTTCATTATGGTTTATTGTGCTCAATTTACACTCCCAAGTTTGATCAGAGATTCGATACTAAATCGATAAATCGATAAATCTGTAAATGAATAAATTAGGGTATATACCCAAGTGGTTTGGGTATAAGATAGTTTACAGACGTTTAGATGTCCATATGTTTTTACCAATCATTCATTTTTACAGTATGGATATTCCCCGGGCTTACCCATTTAACCGTATTGTATAGAGCAATGTTTATTTTCGTAATCTGCGGGCAATGGTAAAAATGATCAAACCAACTAATAGAATAAAACTAGGTTGAAGTAGTGTGGAGGCTTGTCCATCACCAAAAGTAACTGATTCAAGCGTATTTATCGACGATCTGTTAGCAATTGGTACATTAGTGCTTGGATGGTCAAAACTTGGGTGGCTAAAAGTTTGATGGTCATTAATTGTGTGGTCATTAATTGTGTGGTAAAAATGGGGACGGTCAAATTCCATGGTGAATTTTTGATACCATAAATCGTTACTATCGAAATTTGAATAAACCGTTAGCGGTGACTCAAATAAAGAAGATCCACGAAGATCAAAACTTATCTTTTTTAATGTAAACAGAAAAACTTCGGGTAACCCTGTTTTTGTGTCTATATATTTAAATAGGGTTGAGCCATTAACTATTCCTTTGCTGCCACCAAGCTCAATTGTAATAAAGTCGGCTGTATCCTTAGTATTTGAAAATTGTTTTAATAGGCCGCCTGTTCCTGTAAATGTTGTCGTCCCTGTTGTTTCGACAATAGATACAGTGAAGTCGGTTACTGCGCCAACAAAATAGTTATTTGGTCCTGTCGGAATTATTGACTCATCAAGGTTGAAAGTTCCTGAGTATTTTGCGTTAGTTTCGAAAGGGCCGGGATTAGCATTGCTTAAACTACCAGCAAAGGTAACCGTTACACTTGCTTGTGCTGTAGTAATTGTTATAGAAGTCAGTAAATATGTCAGTAAAGAAATCAGTAAAAAAGGTGTTTTTAACACTATTTTAATTAATGTTCTTTTAATTAACACTCTATTAATTAATGTTCTTTTAATTAATGCTCTCTTAATTAAACTTATCATTTATAACCTTTAGCATTCGTTAAATTTAATGTGAATTGACTAAAAATAATTCGTGAATCATACTGCTTTAAAGATTTAGTGATATTAGGAAAGCAATTTTCAGGCCTTGATATTTATCGTTTATTATCAATAGGATATTTTAACGAAAAAAAAGAGTGTAAAAAAACCCGACAAATATTCATCGGATTTCTTTTCTATTCGAGTGGAATTAAGGTTTTTTCGTTCTGAAAGGGTAAAGCAAATTTATAAATCATAACCAATGTGTTGATGAAAACGAATAATAACTTCATCTTTAGCAGGAGACAATTCCAGTTTATTTGCGATAAAGCTCATTGCTAATTCTATTTGATTCAGAAAACGGCCATAACCATGCTCAGTACGCTTGTCTTTAGTGGCGATAAATAAACAATTTCCGAGACCTAATTCATGGCTAAGTTTAAATACCAGCGTTGATAACCCGTGGTAAAAATCTAAATAGGATAATTTTTCTGTTTGATTGCCTGTTTTATTGTATGTGTGATTGCCTGTGTGAATGAAAGTGTCTGTTTGATTGAGAGTATTGCTATCGGTAAATTTATCAATGAGCTCATCCGTGACGCTGAACTCTGCCATTATATATTGATTATCCTGGGCATTGCCGGGCAAATAAGTTTTATGTGCGGCACTTCTTTTGCGAATGATTGACATCTTTGTTCCCTGTATTTAAAAGTTAACCCCAAATTCTGAGTAAAAAATTTATCGGAGAATTATAAAAGTGACTATGACAGTTTGATGATCAAATTAAAAATCTGAATATTTATTCATTTGAGTCTAAATCTTCTTTCTATTTACCTTTTACCTGAAATTCACATTTCACAATTGTAATATCTGAATACAAATCTAACGATTAAATTACAATTTATTTTCGCATTTTATAAATCTTTTTAACTAAAAACGTTAACGGTGATGTTTTTTTAATCAGAAAGGTGCTTGTTGTCGTGTTAGTAACAAAATTTGTCGGAAATTTGGTATGAATGAATTACTTAAAAAACGAGTATTTTAAAGTAATCCGAAAATAACGAACACAAAAATATAACAATAACTAAATAAGCTAATTAGCCAAATAAATTGGTTTAATAAAGAGGGTAAATGTCGATAAATATTTATTTAGATTAACGATGGCTTTAGTCACGGTAATATCTCTGCATGCAAATGCGGCAAAACCACCGTTAGATGTTCAAGTAAGTGTCGAAAATACAGGTAAAGGTAGCGTAAATGCAACGCTGACAATTACCAATAATGGTAAAGGGCAACAAAAAGTATTATCTTGGTTTACTAACCTTGATGAAGAGAACCTCTTTAAAGTAAGCAGAGATGGTGTAAATGTAGACTTCTTAGGCAAACATATTAAGCGTCCGGCTCCTGTAGATGCAGATTTTATTAAATTGAAATCTGGTCAATCAGTAAGTAAAAATTACGAATTAACTTCTACCTACGATTTCAGTGAAATGGGTACTTACTCAATCACTTTTGACGTAAGTTCTGCTCAGTTATTCAGCAATAAAGCTCAACAGAAAAAACTTGAAAGATTAACGGCTGCTTCTGCTTATGTATGGGTTGAAGGTATTGAGGCAAAAAAAGGCGGTGGAAAGCCTTGTAATCCTAGAAAAGAAGATTGTGGTGGTGGTACTGATCCTAGCGGTATTGAATTTACCGGAGCTTGTAGCAGCGGTGAACAAAGTGATCTTATCAGTGCATTAGCAGCAGCAAAAAATATAGCCGATGATTCAGTTTCTTCTTTGAATGGTACTTCAGGAGCACGTTTTACTACTTGGTTTGGCACTGGAAGTAAGAACACTGTTGCAGGAAATTTTGATTCTATTAAAGATGCGCTTGATAATAAGCAAATGACTTTTGACTGTAGTTGTAACCAATCTTACTTTGCTTATGTTTATCCAAATCAACCGTATAAAGTTTATTTCTGTAAAGCTTTTTGGAATGCAAATGAAACAGGAACAGATTCTCGCTCAGGTACAATTATTCATGAGATCAGTCACTTTAACGCAGTTGCTGCTACTGACGATATTGTTTACGGACAATCTGGCGCTAAAGCTTTAGCAATTTCAAATCCTAATGATGCTGTAAAGAATGCTGACAGCCATGAATATTTTGCCGAAAATACGCCAAACCAGAACTAAATAAAATTGTAACTACTCAGCACTTAATTTAAATAAAAGTAAAAAATAAAAAAAGGATCTACTTGCTCGATCCTTTTCAGTAG
>JABSOJ010000271.1 GCA_013216005.1 Alteromonadaceae bacterium
TTTTTATAAATAAAATTTTATATATGCAACATTAGTTTAATAAAATTTAAATTAATTATTTATGTGCGGAATGACAGTTGAATAGAATAAACGTCTATAGTGCTCAGAATTTATCTCTATTTATTGGAAGTTGCAGCGTAAATCTAGCCCCTCCCATCTCAGATTTATCAACAAGGCATTGTCCGCTGTGCCATTGTAAAATACGTTGAACTATCGCTAAACCCAGACCAAACCCTCCTTTCGCTTTGTTTCTACTTTTTTCCAGACGAATAAAAGGCTTAAAAATTTTGTCTCTATCTACAGCGTCTATCCCTTCACCGTCGTCATCAACATGTATGACAATATCATTGTTTAAATGAGTGGCAGAAATGTGAACTTCTTTATCGCCGTATCTGATCCCGTTGTTAATTAAATTTTGTATAGCTCTTTCGATCAAATGACCATCACAGTGACAGATTAAATTATCAATAATGGTTAGTTGTAACTCTTTATCGGTGCCGCGTTGTAATTTTTCAATTTGATTTTGCAATAATTCCGTTATATTTACGTTATGGAAGTTAATTTGTTGATGTTTATTTTCAAGTCGTCCATAACTTAAAATTTCATCTACCAGCTTTTCAATTTCATCGACATCTTGTTTCATGTCTTCAATCTGTTCGGCATTGTTTTCTAACATGGCTATTGAAAACTTGAGACGAGATAATGGCGTTCTTAAATCATGGCTGACAGCATTGGACAATTGACGTTGTTCTTCAATTAAACGTGATATTTGTTCAGCCATTGCTTGAAATGTTTTAACCAGAGGATAAATTACCGAGCTTTTACCGACAGGTATGTTTCCGTCAAAGTGACCTGTGCCAAACCGTCTTGCAGCGCTTTGTAAATTCCGTAAGTCACTCCATAAAGGCCATATCCATAACGCGATAAATCCACCTAACAGTATGTAAGAAGCAAATAATAAATACTGCCGTATTTCAGCGTTACCAGGGTTAATGTCGATAGGTCCAATCTGTAACAATTGCTTGCGAGAAGTGAGCTTGAGAATAATGGTCAGTTGATTTTCAGCATTATAAGTGAGGATAGGCTCACCCATATTGAGTTTTTTTTCATCAGCTTGTAACCAGGCTATTTGATCTGCATCAAACAGTTCGAGATCCATGTCTAATTGCTGACTGAGCTCTGTAAGCGATAAAACATTATTATTAAGTAAGGGGAGCAGACTTTTAGATAGTTTAGCTATTTTTTCTATATCTGTATCTGTTGAAGGCTGGGTATATTCCCAGATTTTGTCTGAACCCCAGCCAATTAATAATATGCCAAGGATAATGGCAAAATATAAACTAACAAATAGTCTTGTCATAATAAGTTATCCTATTTGTGCAAATATTGTTCAATAAACAAATGTATTTCAAAAATCAATCAAACTCAATTTTGATTGTTTGAGTAGAACGCACATTTATGTGCGCCTTAAAGTGATGCGTGGATAAATCCACGTTCTACGGCTTGCTCGAATAAATCTACATGGATGTGTGCTTTTCGTTTTTATATTTTAACAGCAAAACTTAACAGCAATACTTAACTGTGACATAGTCAATACGCCTGATTAAGGACTAACATTCGCTAGTCCCATGCTGTTGCACTGAAAAGATACCCTTTACCCCAAATAGTAATGATACGGTAAGGTGTTTCTGTATTATCGAATAACTTCTTTCTTAATCGGGAAATGCGTACATCAACGCTTCTGTCCAACCCATCGTATTCCCGGCCGATCATTTTTTTATGGATAAAATCTCTGCTTTGAACTTCACCTGCTTTGCTGGCAAGTAACCAGAGTAATTCAAATTCATGACTGGTTAAATCAACCTTATTGTCGTCATAAATGACAATACGTGAATTTTTATTGATAGAAAGTTTGCCAAAGCTGAGTAAGGGCGAATTAGTCAAAGCTTTTCCGCTGGCTCGTCGGAATAAGGTATTAATTCGTGCGAGTAGAACATGAGGTTCAATGGGTTTGATAATGTAGTCATCAGCACCCATTTCTAAACCAAGCACATGATCAAAATCGCTGTCTTTCGCGGTTAAAAATAAAATGGGGTTAGTAAATTTATGCCTAATTTTACGGCAGATAGAAAAACCATCGAGATAAGGCAGCATAATATCTAAAATCAGTAAGTCAGGGGAATGCTCAAAGATAAAATCTATCGCTTTGTCGCCACGGTCAATTACCGATACCTTAAAGTTATTTTGCTCTAAAAATTTTTTTACTAAGTTGGCAAGTCGTTGATCATCTTCAACCAGTACAATATGTTTCATTAAAATATACTCCAAGCTGAGCGTAGACGTCTTCGTGTTTTAGTTGGTTGAATAGCCGTTATTTTAACTTTTTGCGAGGCGAATACACTATTTCTCTCATCAATTAAGGTAAAATTTGTCGTGCTTTTTACTTCTATCGGAATAATTTGTTTACCTATTTTCTTATTTTTCCAACAGAAAATTTTAGTTTCATCTTGAACCAGACATAGACTAGCCGGGATATCAGCTTTCCATCTAACCGTAGCCATTAATTGACATACGTCACCAATTTTTTGTACGACGCATGTAAGCGGTTTGATTGAGAAAACGGATAATTTAGTATTAACAATTTTGGCGTTAGCCGGCAAAGCTATAACCGAAAGACTAAAAATAAGGTTTATCCATTTATTGTGCAAAGACATAACTAACCCCTATAAAACTTGTAAGGGTATAATTCTTATCGACAATTGGGCTGTCTTTTATTCCTGAACCTAAGTGCTTATAGTTAAGAGAAAAGAATGCTTTCCAGTTCTTATTTAAACGGTATCCGGCATAAATTTTTGCAAATGGGCTTACTGATGACTTACCTTGATAGTAATTTTCTCTAGGCAGTTCATCTTTTTCATCCAGCCCATAATAATAGTCAATCATCGCTGAACTGGCCCAATAAAACCCTAGTGTAGTTTGAATGGACAGGTTCTCATTTTTTTCAGGTGTATAACGGTGAAACATTTTGATATTGCCATTGTATCCACTGTAGACATTATTGATATCATGCTTCAACTGCCCTAAAAATGAAAGGTTTTCAGAGGCGAACCAATTAACTTGAATGCCGGCATCAAATGCCAATTTACGTTTGCTGATATCCTTTATATTTATTTGTTCAGTTGAGGTGTCCTCTGGTGGAACAATACCTTCTCCGACATCTGAGCCACTATGGTCGAAAATGTTTTGTGGATGCCAGCGGGAAAAATAGGAGTTTTCACTGTTTGCTTTTGTTAAGGCACTGACAACAAAAGTATCATTTTCGAAAAAAGTATAACCTAAATCACCATTATCGAAATAGAAATTGTCAAGGTAGTATTGGAAAGAAGGAACAAAATACAAGGGTATATCTTTACTACCAACTAAAAGATTGGTTCTTTCACCCACACCCATTGCGACAGAAAAATGCCATTCACCAACAGTGATTAAACTTTCATCAGTATCTGTATTGGTGTTATTGTTAGTTTGTTCCGCAAAAACAGTGAATGAACAAAGTATAAAAAATAGTGTTAGTGTTTTCAAAATGATATTTCGCTTGTTTCAATTGTTTACTAATTTATCATGAGCGGTGTAAATTTTCAGTCCAGATTACATAAGATTACATTTTATAGCATTTGACAACAGAGTTTTATTTATTTTTGGTTAAAGTATTAATAGACATTTTATAACGGAGATTAATTATGTATACAAAAAGTTCACTGGTAATATTATCGGTGATTGGTTTAATCGGTTGTGGTGGTAGCGATAGTCCCACTGAAACTATTATTGACCCTGACCCTATTACTCCCGATCCGGTTATTATTCCGCCAGTTTCAACTGTACCTCAGCTTAATGAGTTGACCATTTCGTTAAAACCATTAAAGTCTGTGAATGAAACTGACTTTGCCACGCATTATAAAAATGGTTTGTATTTGGCTGCAATGAAAGATGACGGAATACGTTATTTTACGAGTGGTGATACCAGCACACAAGAGACGTCTGCTAGCGGTGGTGAGAGCTTTTCAGAAACTATTACACAAGAAGTAGGTGTAGATGAAGCGGACCGTGTTAAATATGATGGCGATTTCCTGTATATCGCAAATAATGGCGGATATATTCATGCTTTAGATACTGCCACTAATATAGCCACAACTACTCCTTATTCAGCGAATGTCAGAGTCTTGAAAAAACAGGATAATGATACCCTCGCAACTGTTAATACCCTTAATGTCGGCGATGAAAAAAATCCAACAAACATTGACGGGCTTTATTTGTCTGAAGGCAAATTAAGTGTTTTATCTAGCAGTAATTCGAACGCCTGGTCGACAGAACCTGGGTTTAGTATTTGGTATCCTGGACCTCAAATTTTTAATGTATCTTTGTTTGATACAACTACGCCTGTTGCTGCAAATGAAATTGCGGATTTAACCATTGATGGTTATGTTATTTCAAGTCGTCGCGTAGATAATAATTTAATTATCATCAGCAGTTATAGTACAGAAATCGAAGGACTTATCAGATTTCCTCAAAACGACAAAGAACAACAAGCAAATTATGATTTAATTCAAAAGGCAGATATCAATACTTTATTGCCGCAATACACAGATGCGGATGGTGTAAAACATAACTTGGTTACTGCGGAAAATTGTTTTATTCCAGAAGATGCTACCGATGCTGATGGTTATGACGGTATTGTTACATTAACAACGATTAATATTGACGATCCAAGTGAAATAACCTCTATTTGTATTAATTCAGCAGTGCAAGGTATTTATGCTACACCGGGTTCTGTTTATACCTATGGGTCTGTTGATCAAAAAAGTACTGTCATTCATAAATTTTCAATGGATGGTCAATCAATCGACTACAAAGCTTCAACATCTTTTGCCGGACATGTATTTGGCCGGGGACAAAGTAACTTACGTTTTAGTGAACAAGGTGATTATCTTCGTGTAGTTGTTACTAAGAATAATGATGATGCAGATGACCAATTTGAACACCAGCTTAAAGTGTTTTCTGAAAATGATACCACCAATGAATTGGAGTTAGTTGCTCAATTACCCAATGATGATCATCCTGAAAAATTGGGAAAAGATAATGAAGACATTTATGCGGTAAGGTATTTTGGTAACAAAGGTTATATTGTGACATTTTTAAGTAGGGATCCTCTATATGTTCTGAATCTAGAAGATAATACTCAACCGTATATTGAATCATCACTCGAAATTATTGGTTATTCTTCATATTTACATCCTATTTCAGAAAACTTTATATTAGGGATAGGACAGAATATTGATCCTGACCGTTTTACTAATCCGACAATACCCCAAGGTGATGCTGTTGAATCAACGACGGGTGAAATTGTAGAAGGCGCTAAAATTGCACTTTTTGATGTTTCAGGTGAGCCAAGATTAGTAAAAGAGTTCGTTTTTGAGGGCGGATATACTGCGGCAGAATATAATTATCATGCATTAACGTATTTAAAGGTTTCTGACGATAAGCATTTATTTGCTATGCCAATTGAAAGTTGGGATTCAACAGTAGATGTTGCAACTGATTCTGTTATTTGGAATTCAAATTCAGCGCTTGAATTATTTGAAGTGAACATCTCTGGAGCGAATGCTGAACTGATTCATGCCGGTTCGGTTGCACCTTCATATGATACCGATAATTATTATGGTAGCTGGAATGACAGGGCGGTAATACATGGAGATCTGATTTATTATATTCATGGCGCTGATGTTTATAAAAGCACATGGCAGTTACCGCAGGAGATCGTTGGTCCTTTCTAAACCTTTTTGTTTTGGTGGATAAACTGAGATAACTAAGACTAATAATTAGATTGAAAAATTAGTCTGTCAGAAGAAATAAAACGGCATCAATTGTTATTGATGCCGTTTTTATGT
>JABSOJ010000272.1 GCA_013216005.1 Alteromonadaceae bacterium
AAGTTAAGTACTTAGTTAACCATTTACTTGACTTAACTTTAAAAACCTTGAATTTATTAACTCATTAAATCATTGATAATGAAATCAAGCAATCATTCACATTAGTATATGTTGAGGCGAAAAATGACTAACAGCAGCAACCCAAACAACCATGGTTTAACCAAAGCGCAACTAAACTCATATTGGATGCCTTTTACCGGCAACCGTCAATTTAAAAAAGATCCTCGAATTATCGTTTCAGCCGAAGGCAATTATTATACTGAAGCTGGAGGGAGAAAAATATTTGATGGTTTATCTGGATTATGGACTTGTGGTGCTGGACACGCTCGCCCGGAAATAACAGAAGCCGTAAGTAAACAAGTAGCTACCTTAGATTACTCACCCGCCTTTCAATTTGGTCACCCTAAAGCTTTTGAATTAGCTCACCGCATCACTGAGTTAATGCCTGAAGGTTTAGATCGTGTGTTTTTCACTGGTTCAGGTTCAGACTCAGTTGAAACTGCTTTAAAAATTGCCCGAGGCTATTGGCGTAAAAAAGGCAAAGCGGGCAAAACAAGATTTATCGGACGGGCAAAAGGTTACCACGGCGTAAATTTTGGTGGTATCAGCGTTGGCGGTATTGGTCCAAACCGTGCCCTTTATGGACAAGGTATTGAAGCAGGCCATTTACCTCATACCATGCTAAGTGAAAATCGTTTCACCAAAGGTATGCCAACTGAAGGCGCTTATTTAGCCAATGAATTAGAAGAATTAGTGGCTTTATACGATGCTTCAAATATCGCTGCCGTTATTGTTGAACCATTAGCTGGCTCTGCCGGAGTGATCCCACCACCCGTTGGTTATTTAAAACGTTTACGGGAAATATGTGATAAACACGATATTTTATTGATTTTTGATGAAGTGATCACCGCTTTTGGTCGTATGGGCTCCAATACTGGCGCTGAAGAGTTTGGCGTAACACCAGACATTATGACGGTAGCAAAACAGTTAACCAATGGTGTTATCCCTATGGGTGCAGTCATTGCTAAACAAGAAATATACGATACATTTATGGATACCGCTGGTCCTGAGTATATGTTGGAATTACCTCACGGATACACTTATTCTGCACACCCTGTCGCATGCGCAGCCGCACTGGCTTCATTAGATATTTTAGCCAACGACAATTTAAATGAACGGGTAAAATCTATCGCCCCTCAATTTCAAGAAGCTTTACACGGTTTAAAGGGTATTCAACATATTACAGACATTCGTAATTATGGATTAGCTGGTGCCTTAAGTATTGAATCTTTCAACTCAGAGCCCGCAAAACGTCCTTATGAAATTGCCATGAAGATGTGGGATAAAGGTTTTTACGTTCGTTACGGCGGCGACACAATACAACTAGGTTTACCTTTTACTACAGAACTATCCGAAATCGACAGTTTAATAAATGCCTTAAGTGAAACACTTGCTGAGGTTGATTAATTTTTATTTAGTCTATTTACGTAACGATTGACTATTTAACATTTTACCTACTTAACAACTTTATTCATTTAATATGAGTATACAGGAATACAACATGAGCACTATTGGCCACCTAATTAATGGTGAAATTATCAACGACCATACCCGGACACAAGATGTTTTCAACCCGGCAACTGGTAAAGCAGAGAAAAAAGTTGCACTAGCGTCAAAACAAACAATGGAACAGGCAATTGCTGCAGCTGAAGCCGCTTTTCCTGCATGGAGAAATACTCCACCATTGAAACGTGCCAGGATCATGTTCCGTTTTAAAGAATTACTTGAACAAAATTCAGATACCATTTGTAAATTACTTGGTGAAGAACACGGTAAAATTTCTCACGATGCTGCTGGCGAACTGCAACGCGGCATTGAAAACGTAGAATTCGCCTGTGGTGCACCAGAGTTATTAAAAGGTGAACACAGTAAAAATGTTGGTCCAAACATTGATTCCTGGAGTGAACTTCAACCACTGGGTGTTGTAGCAGGTATTACGCCATTTAATTTCCCCGCGATGGTACCTCTATGGATGTTTCCTCTGGCAATAGTATGCGGAAATACATTTATTTTAAAACCATCTGAACGTGATCCAAGTGTACCTTTATTTATCGCACAACTTTTAAATGAAGCGGGCTTACCAGATGGCGTTCTGAATGTTGTTAACGGTGATAAAGAAGCTGTTGACGTACTACTGGGCGATCATCGAGTAAAAGCTATTAGCTTTGTCGGTTCAACCCCTATAGCAGAGCATATTTATGCAACAGCCAATGCCAACGGTAAGCGATGCCAAGCTTTAGGTGGTGCCAAAAACCACGCTATTGTGATGCCAGATGCTGATATGGATAATGCAGTAAATCAACTTCTAGGTGCAGCATTTGGTTCTTCAGGCGAACGATGTATGGCGCTTTCAGTAGCCGTTACCGTTGGTGAAGATGCCGGAGATGCCTTAGTAGAAAAAATGACTAAAGCAATGGAAGGGTTAACCGTTGGTGAATTTAGCAATGCTAACAATGATTTTGGCCCTCTGATCACCAAACAACACCAGGAAAAAGTCATCGGCTACATTAATAGCGCTGAAAATGATGGTGCAAAAATTGTTGTTGATGGCCGTAAGACTGTAGTTAAAGATTTTGAAAACGGCTTTTTTATTGGTGCAACGCTTATCGATGATGTAAATATTGATATGAGCAGTTATAAGGAAGAAATATTTGGTCCTGTATTACAAGTTATTCGCGTTAAAACCATGCAAGAAGCAATGAAATTAATTGACGATCATGAATATGGTAACGGTACCTGTATATTTACCCGCGACGGTGAAGCTGCACGTTATTTTTCAGATAATATTCAGGTTGGTATGGTTGGCATAAACGTACCGTTACCTGTACCTGTTGCTTATCATAGTTTTGGTGGTTGGAAACGTTCATTATTTGGCGATTTACATGCCTATGGCAAAGATGGCGTACGTTTTTATACCAAACGTAAAACCATTACTCAAAGATGGCCATCAAGCGGTGTACGTGAAGGCGTTAGCTTCGCTTTTCCAAGCTAATACTTGTTTTATAAAAAATGTAAGACGGTGCTTTTCAATCGAGAAAAATACCGTCATGCCTCATCCTGAATCCAGTAATAAAAACACTATTATTCGTGTATTAATTGCTCATTTCAGGATTTTTTATATTAACAAATAAAAGAGCAAAAGACATGTCAGATAAAAAGCTTATCAGGTTAAGCCGCCACCCTGAAAATTTTGGTCAAACCCCCGATGAATTAGAGAAAGGGATGTTTGAATCAGGTTTGCCGACACAACATACCCACACTTACTATGAAGATAAAGAATTGGGTCTTTATATTGGTGTTTGGGATACCACTGAAATGGTAGAAACTGCAGGCCCTTATGTTTGTGATGAATTTATGGTGTTACTAGAGGGTACTGTTACCATAAAAAATGTTAAAACTGGTTTACAAGAACAGGTCAACGCAGGTGAAACGTTTATTATTCCAAAAGGTTATGACTGTCAGTGGATACAAACAGGATATTGCCGGAAATTTTTCGTTATCTATGAAAATCCTGATGAAGTAATGCCTGAAAAACCAACCTTTGAAGGTGTCTTTGAAGGTATTGTTGAAGGTGTCTTTGAAGGTATTGTTGAAGGCATCTTTGAAGGTATAGTTAAATTAAAAGACACCACAGAGGCCTCTAACATTGAAGTCAAAATGACTGGAGATGACTTTGTAATGGAAGCGGGAAAAACTGTACCAAAAGGACTGCATTGTTATAAAAATCATTCCGGGAAGTTTTTCTCAGGAATATGGAAAAGCGAAAAGTTTGAAACCAAGAGGCAATCATTTCCGCGCAATGAATTTATTTACATTCATTCTGGCTCTCTCATTTGTATAGATGAAAATAATCAGGCACATAGTTTTAATAGCGGTGATGCCCTTTTTATACCACAAGGCACTATTTGTCATTGGCAAGTAGTAGAAAGTGTCTGTACTTTTTATGCTGTGTTGCAATAACCTCAGCACAAATAACGAGGATAAAACCCACACGCTCTGGAAATGCACTTTAACTCAAAAGTAAAAGTAACCTCAAATTTTTGAACCGAAACAATTAAATGCATTGTTCAAATGCTAACCTATTGAAAATGAGTGTAACTCATAAACTGCACCTTCAATTAACCTGCAATCAACTAAAATTAAAGAAGACATCCACAAAAACAAACGTCTGACAGTGTAAAATAAATTCAACAAAAACCATGTTATCAATTTTATTTCAACTATACCTATGTTTTGTAGCCACACTCACTGACAAATAAATTTTACATCTTTCGTTTATCGTTTGATTTATTTTACACCCAGTGTATTATCAAACATAACAAACCGACTAAAAATCACTAATTTCTAAAAAAATAATACCTGTAAGGAAAAGTTGAATTTATGATTAATTTGCATGACATAAAAGGGCATTATATTGACGGGCAATGGCGAAAGCCTGCGTCAACGAAAACATTTTCAACTATTAACCCGGCAACAGAAGAAGTTATTACCGAGATCCCTGCAGGGAATAGTCTTGATATTGATGCCGCTGTTTGTGCAGCTAGGCACGCTTTTGACCACGGGCCATGGCCAAAAATGAGCGGTGCAGAGCGGGGGGCTTATTTACGGAAAATGGCTGAAATAATGAACAGCCGTTTAGATGAACTGGCCACTCTAGAAGTATTAGACAACGGAAAGCCTTTTCCTGAAGCTCAGTGGGACATAGAAGATACCGCTGGCACCTTTGAATTTTACGCCGTATTAGCAGAACAATTAGACAACAATAAAGAAAGGGATATTGCACTACCAGAGCCACGCTTTTCTTGTAAAGTCAGCAAAGAACCCATTGGCGTCGCCGGAGCAATCATCCCCTGGAATTTCCCGATGTTAATGGCCGCCTGGAAAGTAGCTCCTGCACTTGCAGCAGGTTGTACTATGGTACTTAAACCCTCTGAAATCACCCCACTAACGGCATTGGCTTTAGCAGAAATAGCTGACGAAGCAGGACTGCCAAAAGGTGTGTTAAATATTGTAAACGGCTCAGGCAAAGATGCCGGACAAGCATTAGTTGAACATTCTGACGTCGATAAACTCGCATTTACCGGTTCAATACCCACAGGTTCAAAAATTATGTCTATGGCTGCAAGAGATATCAAAAATATCAGCCTAGAACTTGGTGGTAAATCTCCTTTTGTGATTTTTGCCGACAGTGATATTGAAAAAGCCGTCGAGTGGATCATGTTTGGTATTTTTTGGAACCAAGGACAAGTATGCTCAGCCACTTCGCGCATATTGGTTGAAGAATCACTCTATCCTGCACTATTAGAGCGTTTAGTCGAAGAAGCTAAAAAAATCACCATAGGTGAAGGTCACCAGGAAGGTGTTTTATTAGGCCCTTTAGTTAATAACGATCAATATCAAAAAGTGCTTTTGGCCATAAAAAAAGGCATTGAACAGGGCGCTAAAATCGCAACAGGTGGTCAACGCCCTGAAGGTCACGATAAAGGATACTACCTTGAACCTACCGTATTAATTGATGTCAGTGAAAATAACACGCTATGGACAGAAGAAATTTTTGGCCCTGTCGTTTGTATTAAAACTTTCAGCAATGAGGAAGAAGCAATCCGCTTAGCCAATGATTCACGTTTTGGCCTTGCCGCTGCGGTCATGTCTAAAGATATTGAACGCTGTGAACGTGTCGCCAAAGCATTTCGGGCAGGCATTGTCTGGATAAATTGTTCGCAACCTACTTTTGTAGAAGCTCCCTGGGGTGGTTACAAACAATCAGGTATAGGTAGAGAACTTGGTGAATGGGGATTAAACAACTATCTCGAAACCAAACAAATTACCCGCTTCAATAGTGATGAACCCTGGGGTTGGTATATCAAATAAC
>JABSOJ010000273.1 GCA_013216005.1 Alteromonadaceae bacterium
CCTAAACGCATGAAATTATGGGATATTAATGCCAATTAAATAAAGTTTATGGGACGGACATTACTGAGAAGTCTCCATAATAAGCTGTTAGGTAAACCAAGATTATGGCGTTATTTTTACTTATAATTTATATATATTTAGTGTGGGGTATTGCTTTTTATGCAAAAAAGCGAAAAGCCTATAATCACTTCCGATATTCAATTAGTGAGTTAGGTGAATTAGGCTCTGAGTATGAAAAGCAGGTTTCGTTTTTCATTTTCCTACCTGTGGGCATGGGATGTTTAATCGTTTCTATTTTTGCATATAACAATAATTATCAGGCTGCTTTTCTTTCTGGTGCAATTGGTTTAAGTTATTTATTAAGTGCATTTTTTCCATGTGACCCAGGAACGCCACTTTTAGGTACTTGGAAAAACTCTATACACAATATTGTGGGTGGCGTATGTTATGCGGGAATGGCGTACCAACTTAATGAATTAATGGACAACAATACTGGTTGGCATATTGATGTATCTTTTACATTACTTTGTGTTTTCTTAATTACATTTCTTGTCGGCTTTCCTAAGTATTTTATTGGCTTAATCCAGAGAATGGCTGAAGCAAGTATATTTTTAAGTACATTTTTGTTACTCCTAGACGTAATGTTTACCTAACAAGCTGTTAAACAAGGACAATGATCAGTTGGCTTTTGCTCCTTCATCGCTTATTCTAACCAACTATATTTAGCCTGTTAACATGTCTATATTTCTCTTATTATTCATCAATCAAAGGTTACCTTGATGCTTAAAAAAATTATTATCGGTTTAATTGCAATCATTATACTAGTTGTCAGCGTTGCCGGTACTGCAATATATTTTCAAATCGAGAACAAGCCAAGTACGGCTTTAAAAGTAAAATCAGAAAAACATCAAAAAACGGCTGAAATTACAAAAGCACAAGCTGAAAAATGGTTAACTTCTTTGTATAATAATACCCAAATACCCTCTATATCAGCAGCTATTGGAGTTAAAGAACAGCTGATGTGGGCTGGAGCAATAGGGTATTCAGATTTAAAGAATGAAACATTAGCAGATACCGATTCACTGTATAGAATTGGTAGTGTATCTAAGTCAATAACAGCTTCGGCCTTAATGAGGTTAAATGAAAGAGGAATAATAGATATTAATAACTCTTTTTATAATTATGTAAGAGACTTTCCAAGAAAATCTGATGAATTTACCTTGAAAAATTTGGCTTCTCATCAAGCCGGTATTAGACATTACTCAGAAGGTGTCGCCTCTATATTTGAAAATTTCAGTGATGTTGAATATACAAATTTAAGAGACGCTGCTGCGATTGTGGAAAATGATGATTTATTGTTTTCACCAGGTACTAATTTCAACTACAGTACTTATGGTTATACATTATTGTCATTAGCTATGGAGGTTGCATCTCAACGTTCATTTGAAGATATTATGCAAAAAGAAGTTTTTGATCTTGCAGGAATGACATCAACATTCTTTGATAAACAGGCTTTGGATAATATTAATATAACAACACCTTACCTGTATGCGGAAGATACATTACTAAAAGCCCCAGAAGTCAATTTAAGCAACAAATATGCAGGTGGCGGATATATATCAACACCATCAGACCTAGTTAAGTTTGGACAAGCTTTATTGGCAAATAAATTATTAACTTTAGAGACTAAAAAAACATTGTGGTCGCCAATACCGTTAAGTAATGGAAATGTGAATCCAGAAAATTATGCCATTGGTTTTAGAGTTGGTAAAGATGAGTTAGGTCGATATATACATCATGGTGGAAAGAGTGTTGGAGGCTATACATATTTAGTCATCTACCCTGAATTAGAAGTTGTGGTTGCTTTTACAACTAATGTTACTCCAATGGGCGTTGTGTTTGATCGCCACAAAGAGGCTAACAAGTTAATTAGCATTTTTGGCAACGAAATATAATAAACAAGGATAGGTTGCGCGTAGCCGCAACTTTATCCTGTTGTTGAACAAGCCCGATTTATTATTGGCATACTCTATGCAATTAGTAAATATATTCGATGTGTTGTATTTGGTAGGTATTTCAGTGGTTTAAATGTTTTTTTATAAAATTAATTACTACCCATAATATTAGGTTATTTGAAGGCGAATTTCCATTTGAGAGGATCTTTTTTCTGCCGCAAAGCGGCTTCGTTCAACAAGGCCTTAAAGTCGGATTCGTAACAGTTGGCCCGGTTCCGCTTCACTTCACATTTTAGCCAATAATTACTCACCGCTTAAGGCGGCGTTACCGATACAAAATCTAATCCAACCTGACCAATTAGCTGTAATAGCTAATGTCTCTTATGTGGTAGCTGCTGCCCTTTTGACAGAGCATTTAGTGAGTTCGATATTTTTTTTGTAAAATATCCAAAGGGTTTTGCATGGTAGTTCAGGTTACAAAGCTGCATGAAAAACTTTTAACTATGTTTAAAATTGTTGGGTTGGGTATAAGCTACTACCTTTAAAGGGACAGTTCAGCTGCTTGAATTTTTACCCATTCAACATGATCGCGCAAATAAATTTCAGTGGTTTTTGCATCGCTATGTGCGGCACGTTCTTGTGCATTTATTCCATTTTCACCGTAAAGATAAATAGAAAGTGCTCTTATTTCGTGAAATGTAGGTCGCTTTTCTTTGACCATATCGGAGCATATACCGAGTTCATCACGTAGTGTTGAAAATGACTTGGAGATATACTCAGGTGTTAATTGTGTTATGTGGGTAAGTGTTTTGGCTTTCCCTTTTGAGCGTTTCATTAAGTGATGAACAATGTACGGCGATACAACAAAACCTTTTTTGGAATCGTCGATGATTGTTTTTATTTTTTGAGTGATCGGTATCTCAACACGTGAAGCGGTTTGTTTCTTTATTTTTTGCCTCTGTATTTTAAGTACGCCATAAACTAATAAGCCATTATCGTCGAAGGGCTTATCAAACCATTGGCAATCTTTATATTTAGCAATACTAATTTCATTAACCGCGTGGGTGGTTTGTAATGATAATCGCATGGCTATATTTAACCATAGAGGTGAAGCGTTAAGTATTTGGGTATATGCTTCAGCATTTAATCTAGTACGTAGTTTATTTTCTTTGGGTTTTCGTTTTTTACTTTCAGCAGGATTGAATAACATACCTGATTCATCACGAATGTAAGAAAAAACTTTTTTCAAAAAACCTATTTTGTTATTGTAAACATGGTTAGATTTTCCCTTAGTAATCGTGTTTAAAAATTCGTTAACATGCTCCAGGGTGATGCTTTTTGACATTACATCTCCGTGCATGTTTTGTAGCTTTACCAAATCAGTGTTAAACGTGTCGTATATTCTTTTGCTGATCAACTCTTTTTCAAATTCTTCTTTGAGCACTCTTTCTTTAACAACATTAAGCCATTGCTTTAGTGGTTTATTGTATGGGTCATGATCCATTAACAATTTAATACATGGATTACGGTGATTTTTGTTGAAGATAGTAGCCGCTTCGACTGCTTCAAATTCAACGGTGCCGATTGGAAAAAAAATATTTTTACCGCTAGGAAATCTATACCTATATCTAATTTTGTTCCGCTTTTTTATTTTACAGAGTCCTGTAGGTAAATCTTTGTTTTCGACTTTACGTTTACGAGGTACCATTATGTTGCCGCTTCTAACATTTTAATTAATGAACTAACATGAGATTCAGATTGTTTTTCTAACAAAACTAGCCATCTTCCTGTAGGCGTTTTTTCACCTTTAATTTTACCTTTTTTGATCCAATTAATAACGGTTTTAGGACAAATACCTGCATCAGGGTAAACTTCATCTAAATATGCTTTTGGTTTTAGTTTTCTCATTATAATTCCTTGTTGTGATTAGTTTAATAAATGGCTCGTTTGTTACCTGGTGACCATGAAAGTATTGTTTTGTTGCGTCCTATAATTTCATTTGATTTGTCCAAAGCTTCTGCCATTTCTGCTGGTAATTCACCACCTTCGAAAATGTCATCACACCAATAATCCGCGTCAATTTGATTAGCGTAATTTGGTTCACAAAAAACTAAATCAATTTCTTCGGGTTTTAATTCATGTACATCACAATAATGTAAGAAGTACCCTAAATCGAAAAAATAAGTATCAGTAACAAAAATGGCAACTGGTGCTTCTCCATCCCACTTTTCAAAAGGCATTAAATCGAATTTTTCTTTTTGCTTTTTTTCCCAACATGGCTCGCAATTAGTGTTTATTCTACGGACTTCGCCGCAATCCTCGCAGTTGATATGGGTGGCACCGCAATAACAGGCTAAATGTTCATTTTCTCCAAATAAACGACCATCACGGCTAAGCCAACTTGATAAGTTAGTTTTTAACTGCGCTGCTTCTGGTGAGTCGTACAATACTTGTTCTTTTTCCATCATTATTCCTTATTCAAATTCGTTGTTTTATTTAGTTATTGGCACGATCAAGCTGCTATACGTTGCTGTTCACTGCCAATATTGGCAATAACTAATGCTTGCGCAACAGGCGGACAAACGGCATTTCCACATCGGGCTACTTGTTTAGCTTTCGATAGTTTCTTACCGTTACTATCATGGCTAATTTGATAACTATCAGGAAAACCTTGAGCAGCAAATAATTCATGTGGCTCTAACATTCTCATGCCTATATCAACAATCTGATATTCTTCGCCTTTAATGGTGATCAATCCAAAGCGGTCTTTAGTGGTTATGGTATCTAATGGTTTGTCCATGCTATGAGCCATTCCGGTACCATAATATTTAATAATAAATGCTCTTACTTCGCCGATATGAAAACCACCCGCTGAAATGGTGTGAACCGGTTCATCGGTGGCATGGCCTATATTTGTGCCGCGAAATTTAACCATATGGCTAGTGACTAAAGCAGATTTACCCATGCCACCTGCATGGAGGTTCCTAATGGTTTTTCAACAGAATTACATTCAGACTTACCAAATTGTCTATCAATTATCGGCGTGACTAATGCAAAATGACCGCCTTTAACTTGTGCGCAAATGGTTCTTAATGGTTCATCGGCTGACATATTGCGTTGACTAGAACCGTTAGCATGTTCAGTAATAAAGGGTAAGGCGCACTTTTCCAGAACACTAGCCGGAACAATAAAAGGCTCACTTGAATTAATGACAAATTTCTCTAATCCTTTAGCAATACGCGTCATTGTCTTTTCTGCCAGTGGACGTTTTCTGTTAAAAATAGATCTAACCGGTACGCTCCAATCAATAATGTCAGCTGCAGTCTTAAAAGGTAGCAAGCCTTTACCATGAGTGGCTTTAGGCCATTCAATCGGTTGATTATCGTTTCTGGCAACTAAAAATAGGCGTTTTCTAATGGTAGGAGTGCCATAGTCACAGGCTTTTAATACCTTCCATTCAACGTTATAGCCAAGCCCTTTTGCGATAACTGATAAATCAAAGTTATCACCTAAAGCGTTTTTAACATCTGCAATAGCAGGGTGGTTAAGTGACAACCCCGTTGTTAATGCTGATACAAATGCGCGGAATGTTTCGCCTTTACGCTTTTTGCACGGCTTACCATCAACTACCGGACCCCATGTTAAAAATTCTTCGACGTTTTCTAACATGATCATTCTAACCGGCACAAGTGCGGCCCAGCGAACGGCAACCCAAGCAAGACCACGAATGTTTTTATTTACGGGTGTTCCACCTTTGGCTTTTGAAAAATGCTTACAATCAGGTGAAAACCAAGCCAAACCGACAGGGCGGTTATTACAGGCTTTAACAGGATCAACATCCCATACCGACTCACAATAATGTTTTGTTTCCGGATGATTCATTTTGTGGCACTGACCATATAAGCTAAATTAGGGTTACAGTTCAACAATGTTTTCTGTTAATTTACATGAGTTCAAACCTATA
>JABSOJ010000274.1 GCA_013216005.1 Alteromonadaceae bacterium
TGCTGTGGTAAATTTCTGGAAAATGGCCTGATTTCAGCAAACAGGTTGTAAGTCAAACTATCCTCTCGGAAGCTCACAAACAGCTAGTAGTGTGCTCTATATCGGATATTAAGTTGCGAAATTTGTGGGGTGAATTTTAACGGTTTATTATTATTATTCTAATAAAAGGTTAGAAAACCCGAGTAATATTAAAGTGATAAAATAGATAATTTGAACTCGTTCGAAAGGAATTTGATGATGAAAAATATAAAATTACCGATATTTGGCCGTTATTTACGCTAATATGAAACATAATGTAAATAATATTTGAAATTTATTGGCTGAATAGTAAGCTGTCACATAGTTTGTTTGTTTTCTCAAACTAAATCTTGTTTTAAATAAGTACGTAACTAGTAAGTAAGCTAAAATAACTAAAAAACAACTAAAATAAAACTAAGGTCTATAAACATGAATTCACCCACAAGACTCTCAAAAGCGATTAAGTACGCTTTATTCGCAAGTTTTACTACGTCAATTTTAACCATACCTGCTATGGCTGCTGAGAAAGATAAAGTAGAAGAAGTTGAACGTATTGCCGTTATCGGTTCACGTATTAAAAAAGCTGAATTTTCGAATGCAGCTCCTGTATATGTAATTAGTGCAAAAGATGCAATGAAGTCTGGTGTTAAAACTGTTGCTGAATTATTACAAAGTACGTCTATGGCAAATGGACAGCAGTTTGACGGTTCGTTTAACTCTAATGCCGGCGGTTCTAATGCTTCTGAGCCACCACCAAGTGGCGGTGTTGGTTCGTCTAACGTTGGCTTACGTGGTTTAGGGCCAGAGCGTACGTTAATTTTAATTAACAGTCGTCGTCTTGGTTCGTCTGGTGTAAGAGGAGCGCCATCTCAACCTGATTTAAGCTTGATCCCAATCAATATGGTTGATCGTGTAGAAATTATCACGGAAGGTGCTTCTTCTATTTACGGTGCCGATGCGGTGGCAGGCGTAATTAATATTATATTGAAAGATAGTTTCGATGGTTTTGAAGTTTCAGGTAATATTTCTGGCACAGAAAATGGCGGTGGTGAAACAGCTGATTTTTCATTTATCACAGGTTATGAAGATGAAAAATCGAAATTTGCTATTTCAGTTTCATATTATGAGCGTAAACGCATTGCGGTGAAAGATCGTACTGACTGTATTCGTAAAATTTATAAAGATGAATCAGGTAAAAAAACTTCTGTTTGTTCAAGTCGTTTTTGGGATAATTCAATTCTTGAGTTAACAGGTTATTATCCACAAAACCCTAATGGCTTTGCCATGTTTTATACCCCGGGACAAACAGATTTAGGTGTACCGAACTATAGTTCTTCGTATGGTATTCCGGTGCCGAATGATCCAAATATTATGTTAACAAGTGATGGTCAACTGAATCGTCGTATTTATGATGGTAATTACCATGACGGTAAAGATCGCTTGAATGCTGATTTAATTCAACCTGTAACACGTTTTACTGTTGCTGCTAATGGTTCATATATGCCTGATTGGTGGGGTGGAAATGAAGAAATATTTTATGAAACGTATTTTTTCCATCGTCATCTGAAAAATAGAGCGACCAATGAGCAAATTTTCCCGGGTATCGCTGGTATGATCCCTCACGAAGATGCTAACGGTAATCTTGTTGTAAATAATAACGGTTCACTTCATTTAGTTGATAACCCGTTAAACCCTTTCCCTGTTGAAGTTTCTAATATCGTTACCTTAGAAGATTTACCACAGGAACGTACTGTTGAACTTAACCATTTCCGTTTTGTTACCGGCCTTCGTGGTGAATTTACCAGTGAATGGTTAAATGATAACAATTGGTCTTATGAAGGGTTTATATCGTATGACCGTGGTATGGGTAAACAAAGCCAACCTGTAATGAACGAAAGTAACCTTGCGCTTACTTTAGGTACTTTGCGTCTGGATGTTGATGGTAACCCAATTTGTGGTATCAGCGTTCCAAGTGGTCTTGGTTTTATTACATCAAACAATTGTGTACCTGTTGATTTCTTTGCCCCTTCAATATTCAATGGTGGTGAATATGGTGGTGGTACATTTGCGACTCAAGCAGAAAGAGATTTCTTAATTGGCACACGTATGAATTCAACTACGGTTGAACAAACCATTGCTTCTGCTTTTGCTACGGGTGATGTGTTTGAATTTAATGGTGGTGGAAGTGCTACTGTTGCGTTTGGTGTGGAATACAGAAGAGATCGTATTAATTCAGCAGCTGATATGTTAGGTGCTACCGGTTTAGTTGCAGCAGAAAACCCGTTAAGTGAAGGTGCTACTATTGGTGATCGTGAAGTTGGTGATATCTTTGGTGAAATATCATTACCAATAGCGATAGATCAAGACTGGGCGAATTTGTTTGAAGTTGAACTTGCGCTTCGTTATACAGATGAATCAAACTTCGGTGATGAGATGACAAACCGTGCACGGGTAACTTATAAGCCTGTGGAAGAGTTATTGTTCAGTGCATCTTACGGTACGTCGTTCCGTGCACCAAACTTACGTGAGCAATTTCTTGCTTCTCAATTTGGTGGTGTAAGTGGTAGTGCTGATCCATGTGCTGTTTCTGAATCTTTACAAACTAATGGTGCTTATGATCCGAGTAAAGAAACACGTTCGCAAAATATTTTAGATAACTGTACTGCCCAAGGCGCTGATTATACGCTTATCGGAACCAGTGGTGTACCGTCTATTCCAACGGTATCTGAAGGTAATGCAGCAGATTTGAAACCTGAAACATCAAAAAACATCACGGCTTCATTTAAATGGACGCCAACATTTGATAATGGTTTTGAGTTTGATTTTGGTATCACTTATTTCAGTTTAGTCATTGAAGATACTATTCTAATTCCTAGTGCAGCTAAAATATTAAAAGACTGTTTTGACAGTGCGAATTTAAGTCATTCACTTTGTCCTCGTATTCAACGTAATGTTGGTGATAAAGCAGCACAACTTAACTTCCCGACATTAATTGATACGTCATTCTTTAACCAGGGTGAAGAAACATCAAAAGGTATTGATATAGTTACTCATTTTGCCACTAGTCTTGATGATGTTTTTGGTATGCCTGTACGTCTTAACTGGGATAATCAATATACCTTACAAACTGAGCGTGAACGTACACTTTCTGCAGAAGATGCTTCAGAAGATTTGCTTAAAGATTTTGGTACACCTGAGCACCGTTTAGTTACATCGTTAAATCTTACCAGTGGAGACTGGAATTGGTTGATTCGTGCTAAATATATGTCAGGTACTCATGCTGCAGACGATATCAGCGATACAGCTCATTGTAATGATTTTATCACTAATGAACATTTAGTTGGTAAACCTAAAACTGTTCCTGTTTGTTCTGCGCCAAGTGCTATTTATTTTGATACATCTTTGACATACAGTGTTGATAAGTTCGTTGTCACTGCGGGTATTAAAAATCTATTAGATAAAGCGCCAGAAATGATTGATATTTCTGCAGGTTCTAACCGTGGTAACTTAGTGACATCTTCAGGTTACGACTTGTATGGCAGAAGCTTCTTCTTGAATACATCTTACAAGTTTTAATTTGTAACGGACTAAATCTCGACATTATTTGTTGAGACTTGGGTTATCGTGAGTTTTATCAGTAAAAAGCCAGATTTTAGTCTGGCTTTTTTATGCCTGGCTTTTGACCGGAATAAAAGTGGGGCCTTTAGCAATAAAGTAGGGATGAGAGTAAATATAAATTAACGGTCATAAATAGTGAAAAAATAGCGGTAATTATTTAAGTTTACTCTGATCCCACTTTTATTATTTTAAACGTTACGCCAGTGCTGGTACGATCAGGGAAGGTAAAAATGCAGGATTTGTTATTCTGTTTGACAATCTTCTTAAAAATATCAGGCATACACGTGATATTACTGGTGTTATGTTAAAAGGTGGGTGGTTACTTAGACAGAAAAGCGTTGGATATTTTATTAAAACAGGCGTTAGAGGTGGATAACACGAAGCCCGTCAATTAATTGATCGTCTTTAGATGCTTTTATTGAGTTAATCTTGAGTTAAGACCTGACGGTGATTTCGTCAGGTATATTTTCTAAGCCGTACAATTTCTAAGCCGTATAACTCCTAACCCGTATAATTAACAAGTCATTAAAATGAAATAGGTTTTCTGCCTTTGGTTGGTATGATTTCAATTGGTTGAGTGACAGTTTTATTCTTTGTCTTCTGTTTCTTTTTTTTGGCTGGCTTTTGCTTGTTATGTTCAATATTTTTCGTTGTAGCTTTAACGTCCTGAGTTTGTTCTTCAAGTACAACTTGAATTACTTCACCATTAAATTCCACAATGTCATTTTCATAGATTTTTTTTCTTTTTTGATATTCAACTTCATCATTCAGTAAAACATAACCTTCACTGATCAACACTTTAGCTTCGCCACCACCAGAAACTAAATTTGCGATTTTTAATAACTTACATAATTCAATGGGTTGAGAATTGATATGAACGAGTTGATGATCAGGTGATTTTTGCATTTTTTTCCAAAAATATTAATTTACTTACTTTATATTGTCGCTATTTTAACACGCTCTTTGATGAATGATAGCTATACCAATCGAATTGGCTATGACGCCAGTTAATTGATGTAAAAAAACAGGCAGGATGGGTTAGCTAACGGCGTAATCCGTCGTATTTAGTCGTTATACCAATTGGTATGGCTATGTACCAGTTAAGTGTGTCTGATAAAATTTAAAAACAGAGAAGAACACATTCTGGTAGGTTTATTCGAGCAACCCGTAGTACGTGGATGTATCCACACATTACTTTAAGGCGCACATAAATGTGCGAACTACGAGCTTGAAAAATAACGACTTAATGAGTCAGCCACAGTTAAATGTGTCTACAATAGTTGTAGGATGGGTTAGCCAACGGCGTAACCCATCACATTTGGTGACCACCCAGGCGTTAACCACCTGATAAACTTATGTTTTGATGGGTTACGCCTTCGGCTAACCCATCCTACGCGCTGAAATCTTGAGCTGAGATATAAACACTGATAAAACAATGGATTACGTCAGAAGACACACTTAACTGGTACATAGCCAATTGGTATTACCTAGCCATTTATGCGCTTAATAAAATCTATGTTTTGATGGGTTACGCCTATGGCTAACCCATCCTACTAAATAAGAGTTCCTATTCTAAAAAGATTGATAGGGTTTGTCGCTAATAAGCATCAGAAAAACAGTTTGTTATAGTCTCAGATATAGTTAACTGTGGCATAGCCAGTTTAATTAAATGAATAGGTATGAGATATGTATTAAACGTTATTTTTTTGGAAAGAAAAAGTGGTGGACGATACTGGGCTTTAACCAGTGATTGGCGCGGGGTGTAAAGAGTAGAAGGTGTTCTCTTAAATGAGTTAGCGTTTTATTGGTTTTTATTGAGATTTATTGTTTAAGGAAAGAAGATGGGTGTAGTTCTTTTAAATCGACGGATATCATTAGTTATTCATCCATCAAATTAAAGTTTGTATAAAGTCGTAGTTTTGACTGCTTTTTATGAAAACTCCAATATTCATCAAAATCCCCACTAGATTTTAATGAGCGAAGCTTTAACATGGCTTCTGCACCAGCTAAACTCCAACGCGCTCCTGTGATGTCTAATCGATCATTGATCAAATGGCGGCATGCTCCTTCAATAACACCGCTGGCGATTGGCAGTCCATCTGCCAATGCTGTGTCATAGGCTAGTCGTTTTTTATTCTTAATTAAATAATCAGCACATTTATCGACAGCTTCTCGCTTATTTATTTGTAACTACTCAGCACTTAATTTAAATAAAAGTAAAAAATAAAAAAAGGATCTACTTGCTCGATCCTTTTCAGTAGC
>JABSOJ010000275.1 GCA_013216005.1 Alteromonadaceae bacterium
AAAAACCAATTTATCGCCTAACCCTTTAAAAATAGGGGATTCATCGAGGGACAACAGTATTATGGAACAGAGCCTGTGGTGCACAGATCGTGTCAGTGGGACGTCCACAGTAGACATCCCTTTCGGGGTGGGCACTAATTACTCAATATTGATTAACTAAAAACTATTTTGCCATTACTAAGATCTACTTTTATCACTGAATTCCCAGTATATTTACCAGCAAGAATCAATTGAGCCAATGGATTTTCTATAACCTGTCGAATGGCTCTTTTTAATGGCCTTGCGCCAAACAAGGGATCAAATCCAGCTTCCGAAATTAAAGTGAGTGCTTGTTCTGATACTTGTAATTTCATATCACGTTCAGCAAGTCGTGCTGATAAAGCCTTAATTTGAATGGCTGCAATTTGCTGTATTTGCTCAGCTACCAAGGGGTGAAACACAACCGTTTCATCAATCCGATTAATAAATTCAGGTTTAAAGTATTGCCCGAGTTCAGACATGACATTAGCTTTCATTTCTTCATATTGACTGTCATCAGTAAATGTTTGGATGATCTCTGAGCCAATATTTGAAGTCATGATGATAACGGTATTTTTAAAATCAACCGTCCGGCCTTGTCCATCAGTTAAACGGCCATCATCTAATACCTGCAATAGAATATTAAAAACATCCGGATGAGCTTTTTCTATTTCATCTAATAAAATTACGGAATATGGTTTGCGCCTCACCGCTTCAGTTAAATATCCGCCTTCCTCATAACCTACATAACCAGGAGGTGCACCTACTAAACGGGATACTGAATGTTTTTCCATAAATTCAGACATATCAACCCGAACCAAAGCATCATCACTATCAAATAAAAAGTTTGCCAATGCTTTAGTCAGTTCTGTTTTACCTACCCCTGTTGGCCCTAAAAACAAAAATGATCCTACAGGTTGATTTGGATCCGACAAGCCTGCTCTGGAGCGCCTAATAGCATTTGATACTGAAACAACAGCTTCACTTTGTCCGATCACACTTTGATGTAAATCCCGTTCCATTTTCAGTAATTTTTCACATTCTTCTTCAAGCATTTTTGATACGGGTATACCGGTTGAACGACTTAACACATCAGCAATTTCAACCTCGGTGACTTTATTACGCAGCAAGGTCATTTCTATCATTTCGGCCTGGCTTGCTAAATCCAGTTGTTTTTCAAGTTCGGGAATACGACTATATTGTAATTCTGCCATACAATTTAGATCCCCCGCCCTTCTAGCCGCCTCCAACTCTATTCTTGCTTGTTCAAGCTCTGTCTTTATTGCCTGAGTGCCATGCAAGGCTGCTTTTTCAGTCGTCCATATTTCATCCAGTTCATCATATTGAACCTGGTTATCTGCAATTTCTTTTACAATATTATTGAGTCTTTTAACTGAAGCAGCATCAGACTCTTTACTCAGGGCTCTTTGTTCTAATTTCAACTGAATTAAACGACGTTCAAGTCTATCTAAATCTTCAGGTTTTGAATCCATTTGTAACCGAATACTTGATGCAGCTTCATCAATCAGGTCGATGGCTTTGTCAGGCAATTGTCGATCACTGATATAACGGTGAGATAAAGTAGCAGCAGCGACAATAGCGGGATCCGTAATATCCACATTATGATGAACTTCATAACGTTCTTTTAAACCACGTAAAATTGCAATTGTATCTTCAACACTGGGTTCTTCAATCAACACTTTCTGAAAACGACGCTCTAACGCCGCATCTTTTTCTATATATTTTCGATATTCATCTAAAGTTGTTGCGCCAACACAATGTAGATCACCACGAGCTAGTGCTGGTTTGAGCATGTTCCCGGCATCCATTGCCCCTTCACCTTTACCAGCGCCAACCATAGTGTGCAATTCATCAATAAAAAGGATCACTTGCCCTTCTTCCTGAGCTAATTCATTAAGTACCGCTTTTAAACGTTCTTCAAATTCTCCCCGAAATTTGGCACCCGCAACTAAAGCGCCCATATCCAATGATAAAACCCGTTTGTTTTTTATACCTTCAGGTACTTCGTGATCAACAATGCGCTTTGCCAGCCCTTCTGCGATTGCTGTTTTACCAACACCGGGCTGACCAATCAGTACCGGGTTGTTTTTAGTTCTGCGTTGTAAAACTTGAATGGTACGCCGAATTTCATCATCCCGGCCAATAACAGGATCTAATTTACCTTGTTCTGCTCTTTCGGTTAAATCAATGGTATATTTATTTAGTGCTTGTCTGATGTCTTCAGCGTTTGGATCGTCTACCTTCTGCCCGCCACGAATGTGAGCAATAGCATCGTTAATTCGTGATTCTGTCGCTCCTAAAGTTTTTAGAATTTGCCCCAGCTTGCCTTTATCTTCTAGTGCGGCAAGAACAAAAACTTCAGATGAGATAAATTTATCTCCCCGTTTTTGTGAATATTTATCACAAAGATTAAGTACATTAACCATTGCAGGAGAAAGTTGCACTTCCCCACCAATACCTTCAACTTTAGCCAGTGTATTTAATGCTGCATCGACTTGTGTACGAACGGAATAAACATCAATACCTGCACTTTTCAGTAATGGAATAATGGTGCCGCCATTTTGATTTAACATTGCCAGCATTAAATGCAGAGGTTCAATAAACTGATGATCACGGCCAAGTGCAATTGATTGGGCACTAGAAATAGACTCTTGTAAAGCCTGAGTAAATCGATCTAAACGCATAAGTAAACCCTTCTTTGTACAACACTAATATCAATATTATATTGGCTCTGTTGTAGATAATTGTTGTCCCTTCAAATGGAATTAAACTCAACCCTTATATCTAGGACTCTGTGACTAATTCTCGTTAAAAAACCAATTTATCGCCTAACCCTTTAAAAATAGGGGATTCATCGAGGGACAACAGTATTATGGAACAGAGCCATTATATTATATTATTAACAGTAAATAGGGATAAATTGACTAAATTTCAATAGCGATGCAATAACAAGCTTATTTAAATATAAACTTTTTAAACAGATTATGTGGTGAAGAAGCCTATTTTACTTTCATTTTCGGCAAATAATGCTGGCCATACGCCCGGTAACGCCATCACGCCGATAAGAGTAATAATCTTTTTTCATGGTATGAGTACAGTGAGCTAATGAGACAATATTATTAACGCCTAATTGTTGAAGTTGTAATTGTGCGATATGTTGAAGATCAGCGTAATATTTAGTGGATGTTTTATCTGCCGTTTTATCTGCTTCTTTACCCGCTTCTTTACAAGTGATGGCTTCAGAAAATGCGGTATCAAAAGCTTGAGATTGATCAAGAAATAACGCTCTGACTTCAGTGCCTATTTCAAAAGCCTCCTTGCTTATACATGGACCCAGCCAAGCATAAATATCGTCAACGGACACAGCCATTTTTTTGATGGTGTTCTTGATAATATTTTGTGCTAAAGGCCGCCAGCCACCATGAATTGCTGCGATTACTTCACCTGTTTTAGTTGATAATAAAATAGGCAGGCAATCAGCAGTCATAATGGCTAAAGCGGTTTGTTTTGAACGGGTGATCACTGCATCAGCAATAATAGCTTCATTTGAAACAGCGTTTATTTCAACAACATTAGCACCATGAACCTGATCTAACCATTGAACAGTCGAACGCTTCGGCAACAGCTCCAGTAAAAGTTCTCTATTTTTTTTTACCTGAACAATATTATCACCAACATGAGTCCCTAAATTAAAGCAGTCAAATGGAGGGCAGCAAGTATCTAAACTCAACGGATGATGTCGGGTTGTGGTAAAAGCCAGTACATTTGGTACTGGCCATGTGACTAAATGAATGTTTTTCATTTAACTCGCTTAAATTGCCGTTTCCCGGTGGATACTAATAGTTATCTGTAGCATTAAGCTTTGTATCTTCTCTTAAAACTTCCGTTAACTTAACAATATCTTCAGGGATCTCCGCATGCCAAGTCATTAACTCCCCAGTGATAGGGTGATGTAAAGATAACATCGCAGCATGTAAAGCCTGTCGTTTAAAATTTCTTAACACTTCGCGTAATTCTTCCGTTGCATTTCTCGGAGGACGTGGGCGACCGCCATAAACAGGATCACCGATCAAAGAATGATTAATATACGACATATGAACACGTATCTGGTGAGTTCGCCCTGTTTCCAAACGTAATCTTAAACGAGTATGCAAACGAAATTTTTCCATCACCCGATAATGGGTAACGGAAGGACGTCCGACAAAACTCACGGCCATTTGAGTACGTTTTGTTGAATGACGGCCAATGGGTTCATCAACCATACCTCCAGCAGTCATAAGGCCACTCGCGATTGCTTCATATTCACGGGTAATTTCCCTTGCCTGTAAAGCTTCTACCAAGTAAGTTTGAGCAGCGATTGTTTTTGCCACCACCATTAAACCTGTCGTGTCTTTATCAAGTCGATGCACAATACCTGCACGCGGAACAATATCGAGTTGCGGACAATGATGTAACAATGCATTAAGTACTGTGCCATCAGGATTTCCTGCACCAGGGTGCACTACAAATCCCGCCGGTTTATTAATAACCAGTATATCCTCGTCTTCATAAATAATATTTAATGGCAAATCTTGTGCTATAAAACGTATTTCAGCTTCTATTTCAGCATTTATTTCAATATTTTCTCCGCCATACATTTTCTCTCGCGCGCGGGTCTGTACTTGACCATTGACTGAAACTTGACCGGCCAAAATCCAATCTTTTAACCGCGAACGTGAATAATCTGGAAACATTACTGCAATTGTCTGGTCTAAGCGTTTACCTAAACACGACTCAGGAACAGTATCTTTATGTTGAATTTTTTCAGCCATATGATCTCTTTTAAATTAGCTCTTTCGAACTGGTAATTTTGATATAGTTTTTTTTGAAATGGTTCTGTTAAATTAGCTCTGTGCAAGCTCTGTTTGCTAGGTTAGAATGCACTAGCAATTTTAAAAGCGTATATTTTACCCCTTTGTGTGGGTCTTTCATATTAATTTTAACTAAAACAATGTAGTGATTCTCAAGTATATGGAAAAATTAACAATAAAATCGATCATATTAGTACTGGCTATGGGCCTTGCAGGTTGTTCATCGTCAGACAACAACGCGATTCAAGCCGTGCCCGACAGGTCAGCTCAATCATTATTTGGTGATGCCAGAGAAGCTCTTGACAATAATTTATACCAGAGAGCCATACAATTATTATCTGCCATTGACACCAGATACCCTTATGGACCAATTTCACATCAGGTACAAATTGATTTAATTTATGCCTATTATAAAAGTGGTAATGCCGCTCAAGGTACGGCGTTAGCCGATCGTTTCCTACGATTAAATCCTACTCACCCTAATGTTGATTATGTGTATTACATGCGGGCATTAATCAATCTATCAACTGAAAGTAATTTATTTCAAGGCATGGCTGGAATAGATCGCTCTGATCGTGATCCAGCAGCTTCGCGTGATGCTTTCAACGATTTTAAAACAATACTTACTGATTATCCACAAAGTAAATATGCAGCCGATGCTCGCCTGCGTATGCTTGAAATAAAATCACGCTTGGCAAAATATGAGTTATCTGTCGCTGATTTTTATCTGCAACGCGAAGCTTATGCTTCTGCAGCTAACAGAGGCCGGTATATTGTTGAATATTACTCACCAAGTAAAGAAGTAGAAAAAGCATTAGAAATAATGATTATTTGTTATGAAAAGTTAGGATTAGACGACATGGAAAAGAATGCTAAACAAGTATTAGCAGCAAATTACCCTAATAATTCACTCCTTGGTCAATAGCAAATTGTTAAAAAATAAATAAATAAAAACGCCGACAATTGTCGGCGTTTCTTTTATCTGGTTTTTATAAG
>JABSOJ010000276.1 GCA_013216005.1 Alteromonadaceae bacterium
CAAAATCTTCGTTTTTAAAAATAGCTCGAAGAGCATATGTAGTAACACTTTCAGGGGTTTCCGTTCAGGCACTAGTTTACAATATACCCAAACCACTTGGAAATAAGCTGACTTAATTGCCCTATTTTGGGGCATTTCTTTGTACGCAATCAATATTTACCCATTGATTGCGTTTATTCGATTACAAATTTAAGGAAGTATCGATGAAAATATGGGTTGATGCTGATGCTTGCCCTGTGGTGATAAAAGAAATTTTATTTAGAGCCGCTGAGCGTACCAAAACACCAACAACTTTTGTTGCTAATCATTTTATACAAGTGGCAAAATCTAAATACATTAAATTCTTGCGGGTCAATTCTGGCTTCGATGTCGCCGATGATGAAATAGTTAAACAGATAACAAAGGAAGATTTAGTGATCACCGCTGATATTCCTTTGGCAGCAGAAGTTGTTGAAAAAGGAGCTTTGGCACTAAACCCGCGAGGCGAGTTATATACTGAGAGTAATATTAAGCAAAGATTAAACATTCGAGATTTTATGGACACGCTACGAGCCAGTGGTGTGCAAACTGGTAGCGCGCCACCGATCAGTCAAAGTGACAGACAGGATTTCGCTAATAATCTGGATAAAATATTAGCGAAGAAATCTAAAACCAATGGCACTGATTGATTGCTCATCTTCAAATGGTTTATACCCAAACTACTTGGGTATAAATTAGTGCTTATTTACTTGCCGGATTAATACGACGACGTTGCCCACTATTTGCATTAGGTGATTTTGCCGGAGCAGAACTACGTCCACCGGTATGCTTCTTGTTTTTGCCAGCGGGTTTGTGTCCGCGTGCATTATCGCCCGAACGTTGTCCATCTTGATGTTCCACTTTAGGCTTTTTAGGTTTCTTTGGATTTTTCGCTTTAATAGATCTTAACGGTCGAGAATCTTCCAGAATATTTACTGGGTTAAAATCAGGATCAATTTTACGTTCTAAATGTTGCTGGATCAGATGTTCTATTTCATTTAAATGCTTTATCTCTTCAGCCGAAACTAAAGATACTGCATGACCGCTAGCACCTGCTCTGCCTGTTCTACCTATTCTGTGAATATAATCTTCCGCAACATTCGGCAAATCAAAATTCACCACTTGCGGTAATTGATCTATATCTAAACCACGAGCCGCAATATCAGTCGCAACCAAAACACTGACACTGCCATTTTTAAAATTAGCCAAAGCTTTGGTTCTTGCTCCCTGGCTTTTATTACCGTGAATAGCTGCTGCATTGATATCTTTAGCTTCAAGATCACGGGTTAATTTATTGGCTCCGTGTTTAGTACGGGTAAAAACCAAAACTTGTTGCCAGTCATTCTCTTTAATTAATTTAATTAATAAAGGTGATTTTTTCTTTTTATCAACAGAATAAATAATTTGCTCAACTTTTTCTGCCGTTGTATTTCTCGGGCTAACCGATATTTCAACCGGATTGTGAACCATTGTTTTAGCAAGGTCTCGGATCTCTTCAGAAAATGTTGCTGAAAACATCAAATTTTGACGTCGCCTAGGAAGCAACTTCTGTATTTTACGAATGTCATTAATAAACCCCATATCCAACATTCGATCAGCTTCATCTAATATAAGCACTTCAAGTTGATTAAACTTCATGGCATTTTGATTATAAAGATCCAATAAACGCCCCGGTGTAGCTACCAGAATGTCTACTCCTTTTCTGAGTTTCAACATTTGAGGATTAATTTTTACTCCACCAAAAACAACAGTTGAACTCAATGGCAAATTTTTACCATAAGTTGTAACGCTTTCACTGATCTGTGCAGCTAATTCACGTGTAGGAGTAAGTACCAACGCTCTTACCTGATTGTTTTTAGCTCGTTGACCCCTTGATAGTAGTTCTAACAAAGGTAACGTAAATCCTGCTGTTTTACCTGTACCTGTTTGTGCTGCTGCCATTACGTCCTTACCTTCAAGAACGGCAGGAATAGCCTGTGCTTGAATTGGCGAAGGTGTGTCATAGCCTTTTTCAGCAACCGCGGCAAGAATTGGGGCTGATAGGCCCAAATCAGTAAAACTCATATAAAAATCTCATTAATAAAAAAATAGTCACAAAAACCACGCTTCGTGCGGCGGTGCAGCTTACAGTATAGACAGCTTAAGTGCAATTGCTCATAAACCAACTAAATAGTTTAAATTTATGACCTTAACTTATATCAATTCATTTAATTTATTGAACGACTGTATTTAAATGGCTCTGTTGTAGATAATTGTTGTCCCTTCAAATGGAATTAAACTCAACCCTTATATCTAGGACTCTGTACTAATTCTCGTTAAAAAACCAATTTATCACCTAACCCTTTAAAAATAGGGGATTCATCGAGGGACAACAGTATTATGGAACAGAGCCATTTAAATACAATCGATGAAAATAATTTATTGATGAAATTAGTATTAGTGTACAATTGAAAAACAAATTGCGGCACTGACCATATAGGCTAAATTAGGGTTACAGTTCAACAATGTTTTCTGTTAATTTACATGAGTTCAAACCTATACAGGCTCTAGACTGTATCAACTTAAACATGACAATACACAAATATGAACTGTTACCCGGTTTGATTGGTGCCCAAATTGCTATAAATCTGTTAGAACAAATTTCCTTAACTCTAAACTTAGTGATTGTAATAGCGTTGATTTTAAAAGGAATATATGAACAACCCTAATTTTAAAGACAAACGGTTTCTCATTGTCGATTACATCAAGCATTCCTCTAAGTTATTACAGACTTTTGCCTATAGCCTTGGTAGCAATCACGTAGATACTTGTCATTTTGCCAATGATGTTATTTCTAAATGCCAAATACTCGATTATGACGTTATTTTATTGGGTTATAATCTTGGTGAAGATAAACGAAATGGCCAACAAGTGCTTGAACAATTACGCCGTGATCAACTTATTAAACGCCAAACGATAATAATAATAATCACAGCAGAAATATCACAAGAAATGGTGCTGGCTTGCCTTGAGCATAAACCAGATGACTATATTGCCAAGCCCTACACTTTCAATGAACTTTCCCGAAGGTTGGCGAGATCATTTAACAAAAAAAATGCGATGCACGATATTTATGAAGCTATGGATAACGAAGCGAAAATAGACGTCATTTCATATTGTGATCAACTGATGGCAAAGAACAACAAATATAAAATTGAGTGCCTGGGTATTAAATCACGTCAACTTTATAACTTAGGAAAATATAAAGAAGCACAGGAAATCTATGACAAATACCTGAATAATCCAAATTGCCAGTGGGCGGGAATTGGTTTAGGTAAAATTGCGTTAACATCCAATGAATTTGAAAGAGCCGTTTCGTATTTTAAAGATATAATTGTCAAATATCCGAGTTATTTGCCCGCTTATGATTGGCTAGCTAAAGCCTATCAATTACAAAATGATTCATTAAGTGCAGAATCAGCTCTTGAACAAGCAATTAACGTATCCCCAAGATCATTAATCAGACTAAAAAGTTATGCTGAATTATGTTTAAACAATAAAAATTATGATAAATCTACTATCGCATTTTATAAAACCTATGAATTAGCACTAACTTCTATTCATCATCAACCAGAAAATATCTTACTTTTTGTAAAATCATTATTGTTATATGCAGATGAATTACCGATAAAAGACATAGAAAAACTCAATCACAAAGCGATTAACGGACTAAATAAAATCAACAAAGAGTTTATCTCTACAGAACTTAAAACTCGAACAAAATTACTGACAGCACGTTTATTTACAAAAATAAAAAAAGCAGCTGATTCTCGTAATAACTCTCAGCAAGCAGTTAAACTGCTCAACAAGGAAGATAACCTATTCTCCGCGCAAGGACTTTTCGATATTATTGATTCTGTAAATGATTTAGACATAACCGAACAAGTATTACCTTCATTGAAACGATTATCACAAGCGCACCCGGACAATAACAAATTGCATGCTGAAGTTAACAACCTGGCAGAATATCCAATAAGCGAAGAAGATATCATTAAAGCCAGAAGTTTGTTTAACATTGGTAATAGAGAATTTAAAAAAAATCACTTCACCCCCGCAATCCGAAACCTACAAAGAGCATTAGCACTTTTTCCTGACAATATTAGCACTAAATTAACATTGCTTAACGTTTTGCTCACCGCATTCGAAAAAGAGAATAAAGAAAAAATTGATTTAAATGATGCTAAAGATCTTTTGGATGACATTGGAAGACTTGCACCGAATAGCGAATCACAACTTCGCTTAAACGAATTACAATCTAAATACCAAGTGTTGACGACTTAAAATCTTTCATGCCTATGCACTTTACTCAGGTTAGGCTATAACTCTCCTGAATTTAACTGATTCCGACTAATTTCATAAGCTATGTCGAAAATTGAAGCTAAACAAAGAGGTAGGATGGGTTAGCCAACGGCGTAACCCATCACATTGTGACTATCTTTCCTTTAAGTGTCAGGAATAAATATATTTTGATGGGTTACGCCTGCGGCTAACCCATCCTACGCAATAAAATTTCTATTTTGCAAAAGTTGACACTGCTTTTATATAATAAGCACAATAAAAACAGTTTGTTATAGTCTGTAAAATTAACTGCGATACTGTCAATTTTAACTATGTTTTGTTGGTGTTTTCAAATTACCTGAGCAGACTACGGAGGCAAGAAATCTTTTGATCGAGATACAGAACTGTTCAGAAGCTTTCCTGAAAGTATTGTTGTGACTTTTCGTTCAAGCGCAATTAATTATGGAGATTGATAAACAAAAAAAAGCCTAGCAATCTCTTGCTAGGCTTTATATATGGTGGAGGGAGGTGGATTCGAACCACCGAAGGCTGAGCCGTCAGATTTACAGTCTGATCCCTTTGGCCACTCGGGAACCCCTCCAAAAATGTCGAAAACCCAGCTTGTGCTGGGTTTTCTAAATAGAAGCCTAGCAATGACCTACTCTCACATGGGAACTCCCACACTACCATCGGCGCTAACGCATTTCACTTCTGAGTTCGGCATGGAGTCAGGTGGGGCTACGTTGCTATTGTCGCTAGACAAAAAAGTTTTGTACATGGATGTACTTATGTCGCGAAGCCATGGATGGCTAAGAGCGACGACAATCATATACAATTAATAATCTAAAAAGCTGTTAAATACGGTTTTTATTCAAGTAAAATTCATTATTATGCGTGACTTACCTTACGGTAAATATCAGTCTTCACACAAAACCACTTGGGTGTTGTATGGTTAAGCCTCACGGGCAATTAGTATCAGTTAGCTCAATGCCTCACAGCACTTACACACCTGACCTATCAACGTTGTAGTCTCCAACGACCCTACAGGGAGCTTAAAGCTCCAGTGAGAACTCATCTCAAAGCCTGTTTCCCGCTTAGATGCTTTCAGCGGTTATCAGTTCCGAACGTAGCTACCGGGCAATGCCATTGGCATGACAACCCGAACACCAGAGGTTCGTCCACTCCGGTCCTCTCGTACTAGGAGCAGCCCTCTTCAATTCTCAAACGCCCACGGCAGATAGGGACCGAACTGTCTCACGACGTTCTAAACCCAGCTCGCGTACCACTTTAAATGGCGAACAGCCATACCCTTGGGACCGACTTCAGCCCCAGGATGTGATGAGCCGACATCGAGGTGCCAAACACCGCCGTCGATATGAACTCTTGGGCGGTATCAGCCTGTTATCCCCGGAGTACCTTTTATCCGTTGAGCGATGGCCCTTCCATACAGAACCACCGGATCACTATGACCTACTTTCGTACCTGCTCGACGTGTCTGTCTCGCAGTTAAGCTGGCTC
>JABSOJ010000277.1 GCA_013216005.1 Alteromonadaceae bacterium
GGAATGTAGCCTAAATATTGCCAAATTGTATGATAGATAATTTGGGAAAAAGTACGACAGGAAATTGGTCGGCTACAGATAAGATCAAACTGTTCGTAAAATTATCGCGAACGCAGCCTTCGACAGCACAAAAAAACCCCACTCAAAAAGCGGGGTCTATCATCAAAATAACGATTTTTCATAACCTGTCATTTTTTTTCACAATAATTACATTATTTTTGAACCCACTTCCCTGCACTATTTTGAATAAAATTACCGCTAGAAGTTTTAGCCATAAATTTAGCGCCTGCAAGTTCAGCTACTTGAGCAACGGACAGCCCATTTTTTTTAGCTATTTGTTGAAAGCGAGCAAGTCGTTTTTGATTAACACTTTCCATTATGCTCTTAGCTTCATCATTAGAGGTAATTAATCCAATATAACCATTGGGAAGTTCTCCAAGAAACCCTGCTTTTTTCGCCTCTTGCAAAGTTAAGGCATGCACTGAAAAAGCCATAAACAGAGCAAATATGGTGGTTATTAATGTTAGTTTCATTTCAACTCCCTAGAATATGTCGTCATCATTTATTATTTCATCCAGCTCTTTATCAATTTTTATCCTAATCTCATGTTCTATTTTCACATTCAGGTTAATAGTGATAGGTTTATCCGGCGCCACTACTTTTATAGTAGGAGCACAGCCAGATAACAAGGCTAACATTATCAACATCAATATTGCCGATAAACTCAATTTCATCTCACACTCCTTATTACTCTTTTAAAAAGTCTTATCTGTTGTTAATTGACTGATCAATTTTGTCATTCAACACGTTACCAATTTGCAGGCTTCTAAACAACTGTATCAGGTTTTCTTCGTGTAAATAATTAAAATGTATTGGTCTCACAATATCAGGATTGGTTCCTTCTATTTTCATTTTTATTTGAGTCGAACCATCAGCCTGCATATTTACATCACATTGCAACACACTAAAGTGTAATTCTTTCAGTGCATCCAGAGCATATTTTAATTTAAGTTGACTCAGTTTTAATTGTTCTATTGCCGGATTACCCTCTATTTGAATAAGCCCGTCCGCTTGATTTAATAAAAGACCATGATGAATTGTTAAACCTTTTCTATCGTATTCAAATGGTAGCAAACCATTAATGAATCCATTTACATTAATACCTTTTTGCTGTTGCAACTTTACGATTTCACCAAGTGAAAAATGCTGCAATTCTACTGTTCCTGCAAATGATAAATCAGGGGTGATCTTAAAAGTACTCGTTGAAAAAGAGCCATCAAACAGATCTCCTTTAAATTGTTCAACGTTTAACTCCCACTGATTTTTTTGCCAGTAAAATTTGCTTTGGACAAACAAATTACTGACATCTGCTCCGCCATCAAGCATATCAATTGTCATATTATTATCATCACAATGTAGCTTTGACAACCGCCATTGACACTGCCAATTAGCATTAACACCACGAAATAATAGTTTTTTATAACTCCCTGCTCCCTGAATAATTTTGCCATGAATTTCAGCTGACAGTTGCATGTCTGCCAGTTTTATCTGATATAAAACATGATTCGAAAATTTGCCATTAAAAAAAAGTAATTCTGGCAACGCGACCCAAGAGGAAAAGTCATCAACTGAACTGTTTTTAAACTCTATCTCCCCTGTCAACAGACCATTCATTAATTCATGATGAGAAATTAACACCAGCAAATTATTGATTGTCCATTCGCTTTCAGATTTAATAGATGCTGAAACTTGTTCTACTTTATGAGTACCCACAAGGGTTTCAATCAGGTTGTTTTTAAAAAGTAATTGATTGACCAAAGAGTTAAACATCAATGGCTGCGTCAGTTTAAGCGTATTCTTTTGCCAGATTAATTCTGCTGGTTTTAGTAATTCAAAAGTAAGCTTTTGTGCTGAAACTGATGGTTGTTTCTGTTCAGGGCCTTGATTAGCACTTTGATTAACACGTTCATTAGCACCTTGTTTTAAGTTTAGTGTAGCGCTTTGCTCTGGATCTGGCTCTGAAGATTGCTTAAAACGCAGCGTTGAAAGTGTTAAGTTACTCTTATCATTAACCGTAATCATAACGGCTTCAGCAGACTGTTTGAAATAACCTCCACTGGTGAATTTCACGGCTGAAATTTGTTCAACTGGCTGCTGTTGTTCAACATTCAACTGCCACAAAAATTCAGTTTGTTGATCCCGCACAAGTATTTTTTCAACAGATACATCCATGTTCCCGCTATCGGTATAACTCTTAAAGTTCAAATCTCCGATTAAGGTTTTATTTGTCATATCAAACACTACCGGCTTAATAATTTTAATTTTAACTGCTTGATTAAGTTGAGCTAATAATAGAGCGGTCGAGTGTTCTGAAAGTTTCTTTTCAGGAAGTTTTTCTGACAACTTACCGAGCAATTTATTGAACAGATAATCGATTGATGAGGTATTTAAAGATACTTTTATATCTTCACTTTTCGGTGTAGTAACCGTTAACGTTGATCCTAAATCAGACATGGTAAAATCAACATCAAAATTACCGTCAACATTCACCCCCCATAGCCCGCCGTTTAACGCATTATTCAGCTTGCCGTCAGCAATAATATTTGACGTATTAATTTGCCAATATTGATCTTTTAATTTTATATCAAAGGTATTAGACAACAGCCCTTGACCATTTATTGGCAAAAAATAAGGTGGCAAATCAATAAAAGTTTGAGTTAATTGTGCTGCTGCAGCTAAATCCAATGTCAGTTTGCCATTAATATGTTCGTTTACTTCCAGCAGCTGCGTAGATAATAAATGTTTATCTGCCAGTTTAATGTAAATCGTTGCTTTAATCTGTTGACCAAATTCTATATTTGAATCATTTAACGATAAACGAATCGTATTATTTGTACTGGCGTTACTTGAAATAGAATGGCTTGAAAGAGTGTTACTTGAAATAGGATGCTGTGAGTAAACATCGAGCTTTATTGAATTAATTTTTATATTTGGCAAACTTTTCAAAAAAGCAAAATCTATTGGTGATGTTGCTTCATTGTTATCTAGTGAGTGTTCAGCCGGGCTAGTAGCCAAATTAGCATCAAGGCCCACCTTCAAGTTAATAATTTCATCTAGAGACGTCATAGCAAGACCCGATGACAGTTCAATTGCTTTAATAAAATAAGGAGATTGATAATCTAAAATAAATCTAATGTCTGATAATGTTAAAAATGATAATGCTAATAATGGATTTACCCTTGTACTTGCTTCTGTTGTTCTATTGCTTTTAACGCGCTTTATTTTTTGGATCCGTAGCTGAGATATTTGAACAAAATCTTGCTCGTCCTCATCAAAAAAAGAATCAATATAAAAAAGCTGTTTAAAAGAATAACCTTCGAAAGACAATTCACTAATTTCAACATCATAATTAACTAACCATTGATTTGCTGACCAGCGTAGTAACCACACACCAGTTAAATTCAGAAAGATAAAAATTAAGACTAAAAATAGTGATATCTGCAAGGCAGCACGCCATTTAGAGTCATTCTCTTTCGCTATAATAATGCATTTCTCCTTTTATTTTCATTATACATTGCAGATTTTAGCAAAAATTTTATAAAACCAATACCAATAAAAAACGCGCACCAATTTAATATCAGTGCGCGTTTAATTAGAAAAAATATAATCTAGTGTCCATCCAGAAACAAATAGCTACTGCGGACATCCCACTGACACAATCTAAACACCACAAGATAAGGTTATTTAGAATGACTAAGGGCAAACGCTAGTAGTGTTTATAGTGCACCATTATATCGCCCTCGCTACCACCCTATTTCTGAAGGGGCACTAGTTAATAGCTTAATTCTTTACTGCATTCCTTTCTAAATTTCTATTTGCTTCAACTTTACGTCGATTACGTAATTTTTCCGTTCTAAGTTTAAGCTTTTTCTTCTGTAGATCTGAAATCTCTTTTGGCATAGGTTTACGTGGCATACGCTCATCTGCCATTGCTGCTTCATATAAGAAACCAGCAAGAATAACAGATGCTTGTTTTAAATCACTTTCAACCACATGATCAAGTGAATCAAGATGGGTATGGTGTAAACGAGAACTGTAATCTAACTCATCCTGAATAAACTGAAATCCTGGTAAACCTACATCATCAAAAGATTCATGATCAGTACCACTAGTACTTTGATTAGTAATAGTGCCGGTACTTAAATCTGAATATGGGTCAAACCACGAACTGAACGTTGATTTAACTGCAACATTTCCTTCGGTGTAAATTCCTCGAAAACGTCCGCTACCATTATCCATATTAAAATAAACAGAAAATTTATCATGTGCTGGTTTTACTTCAATCGGCCAACCTTGATCTTTCCAAAGATAACTTGGTAAAGCTCGTTCATTTTTATCTGCTGGTTTTGGTCGTGTCGCTAAATATTTTTCAACATAAGATGCTGAACCAAACAAACCCTGCTCTTCACCCGACCATAAAGCAATTCTGATAGTACGCTTAGGTTTAATTTCAAGCTCTGATAAAATACGAACAGCTTCCATCGCAACCGCAACACCTGCACCATTATCTACAGCACCGTCACTTCCATGCCAAGAATCTAAATGTGCACCTACCATAACAATTCCGGCGTCTTTATCACTGCCTGGAATTTCAGCAATAGTATTGTATGCGTTACGATCTTCGTCATGAAAACGTGCATTTATGTTCAACGAAATCTTTGGTGTTTTATCATTATCAATCATCCGAGATAATAAATTATAGTGCTCTGCTTCAATGATAATTGCAGGTACCGGGAAGGTGTTTCCCACACGGTGATCACGACCAAACACATTGATTAAACCGCCTTGTCGCCAACTACGATAAATGACACCTGAAACTTTTTCAGCTTTTAAAAATGTTTTTAATGTCTGACGAAAATTATAACGCTGCATTGAACTGTCGCGACGATCTGCCGTTACCCAAGGCGAATGACTTGCCGGATCATTAACATCAAAGTCTTTCAATTTTGATAATTCACCCGAATCGTAACGTTTAAAAACACTGTTCTCAGGTGCTTCAATATTTCGCCCTAAGCCCATCATAATTATTTTACCCGCTAATTTACCTTTATATTTGGTTAAATCAGCTTCTGATGACGCTTCAAACATAATGACATCACCGGTAATTGTACCTTTTGTACCTGGAGTCCAAGCAACAGGAATACCGTGAAGGGAAACATCTCTTGGACTGATCAAGCTAATGCTTGCTGAATCATGTGACCAACCCCGACCGAAATCAAAGGGATCTAAATAAGCATTTTGTAAGCCCCATTTTTCCAGTTTTTTTAATGTCCAATGATTAGCTTTTTTCATTTGAGGCGAGCCAGACAAACGAGGACCAATGTCATCAGTCAAACGTTCTAAAGTATGCATAACCTCAGAGTTATAAAAACCTTCCGACCTTATTTTATTAGCCACATCTAAATCACTTCCAGCGAAAACTGACGTAGATAAACACAATAATGACAGTGCTAATTTTTTCATTGTACTTCCCTCGTTATTTTAAATTATTGAAATCACCTTAGTACAATATATTAAAAACAAAAAGACCAATACGATAAAAGCCACATTTATGTCGTTAATCTGCATAAATAGTTAACAAACTAAGAGATTAGAGAGGAATTAAGACCAATACCAGTCCAAAAACTAGTATTGGTTAAGGTAGAGCTACTATTATTAATTTAGACCTACAAACATAGACCTACAAATTAATGGCTCTGTTGTAGATAATTGTTGTCCCTTCAAATAGAATTAAACTCAACCCTTATATCTAGGACTCTGTGACTAGTT
>JABSOJ010000026.1 GCA_013216005.1 Alteromonadaceae bacterium
TGTTCTCATTGTCTTGCACCTCAATAAGTTACGTTCATTTATAAGTATAGACAACAATTAGCTACAACAGAGCCAAAAAAAATAACTATAAAAAAAATAACCAAGCAACAATCAACCAACAGTAGCCGCTTTCATCTCACGGACAAAAGACGTCAATTCAGCTAACATTTCTTCAGGGGTGTCTAAATATTTTTCGATAATTTTAACCACGGCTGATCCGCTGATGGCACCCGCAGCACCGGCTGCTATTGCTTCACGCACTTGTGCAGGTTGTGATATACCAAAACCTAATACAGCTGGTGCAGCTCTATATTCAGCTAATGCATTAATCAATTCAGTACCCGGCATTTCTGCTTGTGTTTCAGCACCTGTCACACCAGCCCGGCTTAATACATAAGTGTAACCTCTGCCATAAGACGCTACTTTTTGTAAAGTTTCATCACTTGCGTTTGGTGGCGCAATAAAGATAGGAGCAACACCGTGTTTTAACGCGGCTTTACGAAATGGTTCGCTTTCGCGTATGGGTAAATCAGCAATTAATACAGAATCAACACCCACTTCGGCCATATCCTGATAAAATTTATCAATGCCACGGGCAAATACCAAGTTTCCGTAAAGTAATAAGCCAATAGGGATTTTAGGTGCGTATTCACGTACTTTAGCTAGTATATCGATACAAACATCAGTATTCACCCCTGAATTTATCGCACGTAAAGCAGCCATTTGAATCGTAATGCCATCGGCACTGGGATCTGAAAATGGAATGCCTAATTCCAGTGCATCGGCACCTGCGTCAATTAAGGTTTTGATAATTGCAAAAGATTGCTCTGCGTTGGGATCTCCAATAGCGACAAAAGGAATAAAAGCCCCTTGTTTTTTTTCTTCAAGAGCTGCAAATACCTGATCATAACGATAACCTGCTTGTTCTTGTTTTCGTTCTGGTGTAGATAGGTTAGACATTATGCTTCTCCTTCTGTGTTTTTATCTTGGCTGGCTTCATTGTTTTTGGCATCACTATTTTTGGCATCACTTTTTGCATCTAAAATGGATTGAACATGGCTTAAATCTTTATCACCGCGCCCTGAAAGGTTAACCAGAAAAATCGTTTCTTCGGTAACAGCATCTGCCATTTTAAGTGCTTGTGCTAAGGCGTGTGAAGATTCCAGTGCAGGAATAATGCCTTCATTCATGGCTAATGCCTGAAATGCTGCTAATGCTTCGTCATCATTAATTGCGACATATTGGGCGCGTCCAATATCTTTTAATAATGCGTGCTGTGGACCAACTGCCGGGTAATCTAAACCGGCTGAAACAGAGTAAGATTCTTCAATTTGACCGTGTTTGTCCTGCATAATGTAGGTATAGTTTCCGTGAAGCATACCTTTAGTGCCCGCGACTAAGGTTGCCCCGTGCTGATTGGTCTCTATTCCTTTACCGCCAGCTTCAACGCCAATAAGTTTAACTGCTTCGTCTTCTATAAAATCGTTAAACATACCGATAGCATTTGAACCACCGCCAACGCAGGCGATAACGTAATCAGGCAGACGTCCTTCTTCTTCAAGTAGTTGAGCTTTTGCTTCTTCGCCGATCATTTTTTGAAATTCACGGACTATTGTCGGAAATGGGTGCGGACCAGCGGCTGTACCTAATAAATAATGCGAATTTTCATAATTTGCTGACCAGTCACGCAAGGCTTCATTAACGGCATCTTTTAGCGTACCAGAGCCTGCGGTAACCGGTATTACGGTTGCACCCATTAGTTTCATGCGGAATACATTAGGTTGCTGGCGTTGGCAGTCAACCGCTCCCATATAAACCCGGCATTTTAAGCCTAACAATGAACATGCAATGGCGGTTGCAACACCATGCTGGCCTGCACCGGTTTCAGCAATTATTTCAGTTTTGCCCATTTTTTTGGCTAATAGTGCCTGACCTAATACTTGATTGGTTTTATGTGCGCCACCGTGCAATAAATCTTCACGTTTAAGATAAATTTTTGCTAATGGATTTTTAACAATATTACGACATAAAGTCAGCGGGGTCGGACGTCCGGCATAGCTGGTTAATAGTTTATTGAATTCGTCTAAAAAAGTTTGATCTTGTTGAGAGTCAATAAACGCTTGCTCAAGTTGTTCTAATGCCGGTACTAATAATTCACCGACGAACATACCGCCAAACTCACCAAAATAGGCGGGTAATGTTGTTTTTAGTTTGCTTTTCATATCATTTTGCGTATTACTTTTCATTTCATTTTTCATATTACTTTTCATCTTAGTAATTCCTGATAACAGCGAAAACATCATCAAGTTTGTCGCTGCATTTAACGCCTGGGCTTGTTTCAACTCCTGAGTTGAGATCCAGACCAAATAAGTCATGCGCCGTTAATTGATTAACAGCATCTTTAATATTTTCACCGTTAAGGCCACCAGCCAAAAAGCACTTGGATAAGTCTTGTTCGCTATCGGCTAACCCTCGCCAGTTAAACGTTTGACCGCTACCGGGATTTTTACCATCCAGGACATAATGATGTGCAGTAACGTTAAAGTCAGGTATTTCATTTGATACAGGAATTGCTTTCCAAATCTGGCATTTTGCTGCCTTGGTCGATGCAAATTCTTGTGTTACTTCTTGTGTTACTTCTTGTGGTATTTTTTTTGTTATTTCTTTTGTAAGTAAATGGTTTAATTGATCAATGTAGTTTTGATCTTCATTGCCATGAAGTTGTACAGCAAATAAATTGAGTGATTTCACTAATTCAATCACTTGTTGTAGAGGCTGATCAACAAATACACCAACATAATGAAGCTTAGGAGCCTTACTGACAATATCTTCAGCTTGATGTTGTGTAACACAACGAGTTGATTTTTCAGCAAAGATTAAACCGCCAAACTGTGCTCCGGCCTTTGCCGCAGCCAGTGCATGTTCAGGTGTTGTTAAACCACAAACTTTGTTATTGCCAAAAATGAGTTTACGACAGGCGAGATCAATATCAGCTTCGGCCATAATTGAACTGCCCACTAAAAAGCCATTAACGGCGGGGGCTAGTTCACGTACTTGTGCATTGGTATAAATACCTGATTCTGAAATGAGTATTCTGTCTTCTGGTAACGTTGGGGCAAATTCGAAGGTGCGGGTGATATCTGTAGATAAATCCCGTAAATTACGATTATTGATACCGATCATTTTTGCACCGAGGGCTATCGCGCGATCCCGTTCTTCTTCGGTCGAAATTTCTGTTAATACGGCTAAGTTGTATTGTTTGGCTACGGCATCAAGTTCGCGGTATTCATCATCGGATAAAACACTTAACATCAACAAAATGGCATCGGCACCGTAGTAGCGAGCTAAATAAACCTGATAAGTATCTACAAAAAAATCTTTGTTAAGCACAGGGCATTTAACGGTTCCAGTTACTATTTTCAAGTAATCAAAAGTACCTTGAAAGTATTTTTCATCTGTCAGTACTGAAATTGCCGCAGCGTATTTGTCGTATATTTGGCAAATGGCTTTCACATAAAAATCTGAGCGGATTAATCCTTTCGACGGGGATGCTTTTTTACATTCTAAAATAAAACCTGCTTCTGGCTTTTCTTTGGTACGACGTAGCGCTTCATACATGTCTTTGGTTGAAGGTTTCAGTTCATCAATAAAACTCGCAAGCGGTTTTTCTAGCTTAAGTTGTTCAACTTCTATTCGTTTATCAATAACAATTTTTTCTAATATGTTCGTCATTGTTTACTTCCTAAGCTTGGCTTTTCTTGCTTGTTTTCAATTGGTGTTGAAAAAGAATTTGAAACAGTCACTAATGTTTCTAACGTTTTTAACGCTTTTCCAGATGCTAAAACTTCTGTGGCAAGTTTAGCCGCTTCTTTCAGATTGTCTGCTTTATCGTGTAGATAAAGTAGGGCTGCGCAGTTAATTATAATTGCTGCGTTATGAGCCGGTTGACCATTTCCGGATAAAATTGCTTTAATAATGTCAGCATTTTCTTGTGGTGTTCCGCCTTTTAAGGCGTCAAGTGCGTAATTTTCTAGGCCAAAGTCTGCCGGGCAGATTGTTTTTGATATTAGCTGACCATTATTGATTTCAGTGACTTGTGTTTCACCGTGTAGGGCTATTTCGTCAAGACCACTGCCATGTACTACCCAAGCGTGTTTAACCCCTGTGAGTAATAGTGCTTGTGCTATGGTTTGAATAAGTTCAGGTAGGTAAACACCTAACAACATTACACTTGGATGAGCAGGGTTTACTAATGGTCCTAAAATATTGAACATGGTTCGTATGCCCATTGCTTTTCTTACCGGCCCTGCGTGTTTGAAACCGGGATGGTAAGCCGGAGCAAAGAGAAAACATAAATTAGCTTGTTCTAAACATTTACTGGCGGTTTCGGGTGACATCATTAAGTTCACGCCAAAAGCTTCCAGTAAGTCGGCCGAACCAGACATGCTTGATACGCTGCGGTTACCATGTTTTGCCATTTTTAAGCCACACGCTGCTGCAAGAATAGCTGCTGTAGTGGAAATGTTAATGGTGTTGGCGCCGTCACCTCCAGTGCCTACACAGTCTGCAACAGGGGTGGCTTGTTGAGGGAATGGTGTTGCAGAAGCTCTAATTGCAACAGCTGCACCAGCAATTTCTTCGGGATTTTCACCTTTAATTTTTAGTGCTGTTAACACTGACGCTAATAAAGCAGGCTCAACATCGCCTTTGATCATTTGTTCAAAGAAACCTTCTGCTTGTTGTTGAGTGAGGGGTTCACCATCAACTAATTGTGCTAATACATTGCTTGTTTCTGCTTTATTTGACATGAGATATTCCTTTGCTGGTGTCTATTTCTGCTGAGCTTGCTTTGGCTAAAGAAGTGGCTCCGCTAAGTAAATGATCAATGCTTTGAGATAATAAAGTACTGCCGTAGGTTGTTAATATAGATTCCGGATGAAATTGAAAACCTAATACGGCATCTTGTTGATGTTCTATCGCCATTACTAACTTGTTGTTAGTGCCAGAGTTGCTAAAGCTTGCGTTATCAAAATAAGCAATTATTTCTAATTGTTCAGGCATACTGGTGGCCACCAACGAATGATAGCGCGCAACAGGTAATGGATTATTAATGCCTGCAAAAGCACCTGATTGATTATGGTTGATTGATGATGATTTTCCATGAACGATTTCCGGCGCTCTGCCGATGACACCACCGTAGTGTTGGATCAATGCCTGATGGCCTAAACAAATGCCTAAAATAGGGTAACGGCCCACTGTTTTTTCTATTAACGCCATTAAGCAACCTGCATGGCTGGGATCGCCAGGACCCGGAGATAATACAATCAATATTTGTTCATTTGAATTTTCAGTAAGCTCTGTTATTTTGGCTAAAATAAAATCTGCACTTAAAGTATTTCGATAAACGACAGGATCAAATCCTAAACATTGAAATTCATCCACCAGGTTGTAGGTAAAAGAATCTAGGTTATCCAGTACTACTATCTTACAGGCAGCTTTGTTCAATTTTTTATTATCAAAAGAATTATTTGTCATGATTAATGCTCCTGTTGTTCATTCGTTGTAGCTGGGTTAGTTGTAGCTGGGTAAATAACAGAGTCTGTTGCAGAGAGTGCATTTGCACTAACAATGGCATTTAATACGGCTTGCGCTTTCTGGCGGGTTTCATTCGCTTCAGCTTGTGGATCTGAATCATAAACAACGCCAGCACCGGCTTGTACCTGAGCAATACCATTTTTAACGAAAGCTGAACGGATAACGATGCAAGTATCCATTTCGCCTTCACCGGTAATATATCCAACCGCTCCGCCGTAGCTGCCCCGACGTTTCCCTTCAACTTGACGAATTAATTCTGTTGCTTTAACTTTAGGGGCGCCGGATAAAGTGCCCATATTCATACAAGCTTGATAAGCATGAAGTGCATCTAATTGTTCATCCAAGGTTCCACATACCCGTGAAACTAAATGCATGACGTGGGAATAACGGTCAACTTTAAGTAAATCGGCGACGTGACGTGTGCCAGGTTGGCTGACACGGGCAATATCATTTCTGGCTAAATCAACTAACATGATATGTTCAGCTAATTCTTTTTTGTCTAATCGTAATTCAAGCTCAATTCGGCTGTCTAAATCTAAAGAAAATTTGCCGTCAGCAGTAAAACCGCGTGGGCGGGTTCCCGCAATAGGATAAATTTCAACGTGACGATTTTCATGCTGATATTTTATTGCTGATTCAGGAGATGCGCCAAAAATACAAAATTCACTATCCTTTAAATAAAACATATAAGGACTTGGGTTACTTTTCTTTAATTCTTGATAGGCATTGAAATTATTGCAACAAGGTAAGCTGAATGTTCGGGAAGGAACTACCTGAAAAATATCACCAGCGCGAATATTTTCTTTTAATTCATTGACTATGTTACAGAACTGCTCATCGTTAATGTCTGTTGATATGTTAGTTTTTTCCGGGGTGATATTACTTTTTTCAGTGACGTTGTTATTGGTCGACACTATCGCGGAACTTGTGATGTTTTGCTTAAGTAATTGTTTTATTTTAGATAAACGTTGACTGATTTGGTCATGACATTTTTGTTGTTCAGCCCCTGAAAAAATATTGCCGATAATTTCTGTCGATTTTTCTTCATGGTCAATGATCACCAGCGTTTCTGCCAGATAGTAGACAAAATCAGGACAGGTATTTTCACCGTCAGGCACATGAGGTAATTCTTCACTCATCGACATCATATCAAAGGCAAAAACACCACCGAGGAATACTGAGAAAGGGTGGTTTTGTGAGCTGTTTTTACTAAGAGAGTCTTTAATTGCTTGAGTGTTGTTAGTCGTATATTCTGCCTTGTCGTATACCTTATCTTCTACCTTAACTTCTGCCTTATTTTGGGCTTTAAGTAATTGATTAAAAAGTCTCAGGCTTTGAAAAGGATTAATTGCCATTAAGCGGGATTTTTCATCAAGCTCTGTTGGCACATCATTAAAAGTTGCGACAAGCGCTTGCCTGTTGGTTTTCTCATTTACTTGTGAAGTGAGTACGGCATGATTTTTTAACTGCTCGGTTGCAAAAGCAACGGCAGCATTACCATTTAAAGATAAAGCGGTAAATTTAACGGTGTTACCGTTACAGACTATTTTTACTGCTGCATCAGTAAGTAATAAGCTTTTTAAAAGGTGCTTTTTATCAATTTCAGCAGATTCCAATAATAAGTTATGATCTTTATCTTTACAGAGTAGCCGATAAACGCTGAGTGGATCACTCTGATATCGGGCGGTTCCGATTAAGCTGTTTACACTGCCAATTTTATAGTGTGCAGATTGTTTTTTCTTGGTGTAGCTATCAGTGTTGTTATCAGTTTTGTTATTGTTGTTACTTATGGTGTCATTTGTATTGTTATTTATGGTCATAGTTTTGCCTTAGATATATCAATGAGTGTTGTCATCCTGCATAAATGGGTTGTAGCCACCAAATGAACCAACTTTTAACTTTAGTCATTTTTATCTCCTATTATATCAATTAAAGTTTTTCTATCCTACATTCCGCACATTTAAGGTATTGATTTAAATGGACTTTAAAAGTCATAAAATGTAGCCATGTATTTGTGTGTTTTATAATTAATTGATAAATATAAGTTTATTTAAAATTGCCATTATTGGTCAATTTTCGAACTTTATATAAAAATCCGCTTAACTACATGTTATTAAAGTTATTTTTAATTATTTGTTTTTTATAAAATTGTACGGAATGTAGGTTCTATATAATCAAATGAAAAATAATCACATGAAAATCTTTTAAGTTAAACAAAAAAAACCCGCTTGTATTAAGCGGGTTTTTAGAATTTATTATGTACTGTTTTTTACGTACAAGTAATTATCACAACCCACTTATGTTGAGCCATGCCACCACCAATTCAAAGAAATAGTTTGTGTTACTTGTATCATTATCTATTTGTTCACAGTAAAATTAAGCCCCTATAGAAGAACTTATTATGAACCTTATGTCAACTGCTGTTTTAGATGATTTTGCAAATTTAGCGCCTTCGTTACGAATTGATTTACATAGTCATACTAACTGTTCCGATGGAGGCTTGTCTCCTGAAGAGTTGATAGATAGGGCATCCAATTTTCAAATAGATATATTGGCTATTACAGATCACGATACAGTGGCCGGTCTTGATATTGCTTCTCAGTATATTACAGAAAAAAACCTTCCAATAAAATTGATTAATGGTATTGAAATTTCAACGGTCTGGCAGGGATTTGAAATTCATATCGTTGGTTTAAATATTGACTTAAAAAATAAGCAATTGCACCAACTGATTGAGTTGCAGCAAGAGGCACGAGAAACTCGCGCGGTGGCTATTGGAGACAAACTCGCGAGTTGTGGGTTTCCTGATGTTTATCAAAAAGCGAAAGACCTTGCTGGTACTGGGTCTATCACCCGTGCACATTTTGCTAAAATTTTATTCCAACAGGGGCATGTTTCTAGTTTACAAAAAGTTTTTGATAAATATATTGGTAAAGGACAGCGGGCTTATGTTAAACCCAATTGGTGCAGTATAAAACAGGCTGTCGAAGTTATTCATGCCGCTGGCGGTAGCGCAGTAATAGCACACCCGATCCGTTATGATTTATCAGGAAAATGGTTAAGGCGGTTAATCGTACAATTTAAAGAAGACTCCGGTGATGCATTAGAAGTGGTTTTACCGCAAATGGCACCTCAGCAACGTGATTTAATGCTAAACTACTGCCTGGAATATGGATTGCACGCGTCTATGGGATCTGATTTTCATTACCCCAGTAAGTGGAGTGATTTAGGGCGAAATTTAAGGATGCCTGAGCGCGCCACTCCTGTGTGGCATTTGTGGGCCGAATCAATAAACTAATTAGAAATAATATAATTCACTAAGCTGTTTCACTAAGAATACGAATAAAAAACTAATAAAGGTTTAATATGAGTCAATTTTTTTATATTCATCCAGACAATCCTCAAGGTCGTTTGATGAAACAGGCCGTGTCGATGATTCGTCAGGGGGCTGTGATTGTTTACCCGACTGACTCAGGTTATGCACTTGGTTGTCATATGGGAGATAAAAAAGCGCTGGACCGCATCTGTCGTATCAGGAATATCGAAAAAAGCCATAACTTTACCTTGGTTTGTCGGGACTTATCTGAATTGTCATTGTATGCGCGTATTGATAATCCTGCATTTCGTTTAATAAAAAATAATACGCCTGGTGCTTATACTTTTATTTTTAAAGGAACTAAAGATGTACCTAAACGTTTATTAAATCCTAAAAAGAAAACCATTGGTATCAGAGTGCCAGACAATGTTATTGCTCAGGCTTTGTTAGCTGAATTGGGAGAACCGCTCATGTCTACAACGTTGATTATGCCTAGGGAGGAAACTGCCGAATACGATCCTGAACATATCCGGGATATTTTAGAGCATCATGTGGATTTAATTTTAAACGGTGGTTACCTTGGTGAAAAACCTTCCACTATCGTAGATTTTTCAGATGGTGATGGATATGTCGTACGTGTTGGTGAAGGCGATCCTGCACCATTTGAGTAGATTTTATGCTAATTATTTTTAAGAAAGAATGTGAACAATAATACGATTAATAAAGAAATAATTGGACAGGGTGAAATGGTACAGCAAGTTTTACCATTGGCCCTGATCCGTGGCGAAGTTGTAGTTAAAAAACCGCAGGACTTATTTATTCCCCCTGACGCTCTTGAAATAATTCTTGATACCTTTGAAGGCCCATTGGATTTTCTGCTTTATCTTATTCGAAAGCAAAAGTTTGATATAATGGACCTGCCTATTGCAGCGATAACAGAGCAATATATGGTTTATGTTGAATTGATGAAAGACATAAAACTTGAATTAGCGGCTGAATATTTAGTGATGGCAGCAATACTGGCGGAAATAAAATCACGTTTATTGTTACCTAAGTTAGTTGTGGAAAGTGATGAAGATGATCCCCGCGCTGAACTTGTACGTCGTTTACAGGAATATGAAGTATTTAAAAATGCGGCTGAGGAATTAGATCAATTACCAAGGTTAGAACGTGATACACAGCTAGCTAATGTCGCATTAGCGGATGATTTTAAACAGGCTACGGCTATGGCTGATGTAGATTTATCTGAACTGCTCAGTGCTTTATCTGACGTAATGAAACGTAATGCCGCTTTAGAACATCATCATATTCAAAAAGAAGTGTTATCAACTCGGGAACGTATGACTTTTATATTGCAGCAGCTTAAACAAACATCGTCGGAGCAGCCTTTCGTTGAATTTAGTAAGCTGTTTAGTGTCGATGAAGGAAGGCAGGGAGTAGTCGTTACCTTTTTGGCAATGTTGGAATTAATTAAGGAATCTTTGATCGAATGTGTGCAGACTCAAATTTATGGTCAAATTCAAGTGGGTTTAAAAGGTTAAAAGACTAAAAGGTTAAATTTAATTTAATGATGAACCTGGTTATGAGAAAATATGCCCTTATCGATATAAAAAGTGATACGAGAGCTAAAGCGTGAGTGAGTTAGAAAATACAAGTAAAAAAATGTTAACGGATGCGGAGTTAAAATCTTTGCTTGAGGCAGCTATTTTTGTTGCTGAAAAACCGTTGTCAATTGCTCGTATGAAAGAAATATTATTGGCTGACTATCGATTGAGTACTAAACGACTCAGCGCTATTTTGAATCAATTAAAAGAAGATTATAATGACCGTGGCATTGAGCTGGTAGAAGTGGCTTCCGGTTATCGTTTTCAAGCTCAAGCGGTTCATAATGAACAATTAATACCATTGTTTAAAGAAAAAGCGCCGCGTTTTTCTCGTGCATTATTGGAAACGTTATCGCTAATTGCTTACAAGCAACCAATTACCCGTGGTGAAATAGAAGAAATTCGCGGTGTGGCGGTTAGTAGTTATATAATAAAGACCTTGCAGGAGCGGGGTTGGGTTAAAGTGATCGGACATAAAGAAGTGCCGGGCCGACCATCACTTTACGGAACAAATAAGGAGTTTTTGGACTATTTTTCATTAACGTCACTATCTCAGCTACCTGAGTTGATGGTAGTGACTGAATTGACTAATGAACTTGAACTATCGAATAAACTTGAACTATCGAATGAATCTGGGCTATCGATTGAACCGGGGCCGTCGAAAGAGTCAAAACTGGTGAAAATACCAGAGACATCAGTATCAGAATAAAATAACCCTGAGCTTTCTGAAAATAAAGGCTTAGCAACCGTTTAATAATGATTGAATAGCTGATAAATAACTATTTACCAGCCGTTACAGAACTAAAGAGACAGAGGGCAAGTAGCCCACTGACGTAATAGAGTTAAAAAAATGTCTAAACACATAGCAAAACCTCCTAATAAACGAGTGAATACAAAAGCGGCTGAAAAAGCAGCGAATAAATCGAAGAACAAAGCCGCTAAAAATGTAATGGATAGCGGGAAACAAAAGCAACCTGCTGGTAAGGCAGATAAAATATCTTCAACAAATGAAAGTGATAAATCAGAAAAATTACAAAAAGTGCTGGCTCGGGCGGGTAAAGGTTCCCGTCGTGAAATGGAAACATTTATAACTGCTGGCCGAGTGAGTGTTGATGGTAAAGTTGCTTATTTAGGCGATCGGGTTTTAGGTACTGAACAAATTCGTATTGACGGGCATCCGGTGGCTTTGATGGCCAAAGAAGATGATTTGTGTCGTGTGATCGTTTATAACAAACCAGAAGGTGAAATGTGTACCCGTAAAGATCCGGAAGGTCGGCCAACGGTATTTGATCGTTTACCTCCCCTTGAAAATAGTCGTTGGGTTGCTGTCGGACGTTTGGATATTAATACTTCAGGCATGTTATTGTTTACGACTGACGGTGAATTGGCTAATCGTTTAATGCATCCGTCACAAAAAGTAGAGCGTGAATATGCGGTACGTGTTTTTGGTGAAATTAATGAGGCGATGTTACAAACCTTGAGGACAGGGGTTAAGTTAGAAGATGGTCCTGCGCGATTCGAAAAAATCACTTACAGTGGTGGTGAAAGCAGAAATCATTGGTTCCATGTTGTTTTATCAGAAGGACGAAATAGAGAAGTTCGTCGTTTATGGGAAAGTCAGGGTGTGCAAGTCAGTCGCTTGATCCGTGTTCGTTACGGTGACATGGAAATGAAACGGCAACTACCTTTAGGTGGCTGGAATGAATTGGGTTTACCGGATGTTAATTATTTTCGACAATTAGTTAATCTTGCGCCGGAAACTCAAAGTAAAGTTAAGGTTACTGAAAAGGCGATGGATAATGCTAAAAGTCGTCGAATTCGTCGTTCAGTGAAAAAGCATCAACATCGTCACCAGCAGCAATCGACTCGCAGACGTCATAAATAACCAGTGGACGTCATAAATAACAGTCAGTTTGGTGTGAATAGTTTTTCATGCCATTCGATTTAGCTGTTGTCGCTGCTTTAGTTTCATCATTTTAGTATTTGATTTATAATCAGTTAACAAATAAAAAATACTAGAATATAAAAAATATAGGATCTTCAGTGGTAGATAAGTCTTCGGAAAAACCTTTTGCTCTAAATGATAATAATAACGCATCCTTGATCAGGACTTACATTCAAGATGATGAATCATTAGTTGAATTATGTGAAAAATTAGCAAAATCAGATGTAATTGCTATTGATACTGAATTTGTACGTACTCGAACTTTATATCCTAAATTAGGTTTGTTGCAGGTTAATAATGGGGAATATCTTGCGTTAATCGATCCCATTGCTATTGATGATTTATCGCCTTTCTGGGATTTATTATCGAATGGCGATATTTGCAAAGTTTTACATGCCTGCTCAGAAGATTTAGAAGTATTTTTAACCGCAGCACCTTCAAGTGGTCGAAAAGGTAAGCCGGTAAATTTAATTGATAGCCAAATTATGATGTCTTTTTTGGGGCATGGTTTGTCGATGGGCTATGCGGCGATGGTTAACCATTATACAGGGATAGAATTAGATAAATCTGAATCCCGTACTGATTGGACTAAACGCCCGTTGACTGAGCGACAACTGACTTACGCTGAGGCGGATGTCGAATATTTATTTCAGATATTTCCCCGTATATTAGCCGAGCTCGAAGTAGCGGGTTGGTTAACGGCAGCAAAGCAGGAAACACAATACCTGGTTGAACGAAAATTTACTCCTATTGATGAAACTCAATTTTATCGTAACGTTAAAATGAGCTGGCGTTTAGGCTCGCGGCAATTAAATTTGCTGCAACATTTAGCACTTTGGCGTTACGAGCAGGCAAAAAAACGTGACTTACCGCTCGGTTTTGTCGCCAAAGACACAACGATTTTGGCATTAGCGAAATATAATCCCGATAACGTTGGTGTAATGGCTAAAATTGAAGGTATTGATGTTCTTGATGTTAAACATAAAGGAAATGCGATGCTTTATGTTTTAAAACAAGCGAATAAAGTTGCTGAGAAAGATCATCCGAGTAAAATTAATCGATTGGACGAATATCCGGGTTACAAGCAAATTTTCAAGCAAGTGAAAACTTTTATGGCTGATATTGCTCAGGAGTCGGGCTTAACGATAGAGAGTTTAGCGTCGAAAAAACAAATCAATCAATTTTTAACTCAACATTTTAAGCTCAAGGCTGAAGGAAGTGAAGGCGTTGTAGATATTCTACAAGGCTGGAGATTCGAACTTTTTGGTGAGAAATTACAAAAGTTAGCGCAAGATAAGTTTTGATCTATTTGCTAATCTTTTATTTTTAGTAAGCATTATTTTTAGTAAGCATTATTTTTAGTAAATGTTATTTTTTAGTGGGTGTTATATTTTTAGTAAGAGTTATTTTTAGTGGGTGTTTAGGATAGATCGTAAACATGACCTTTGGCACTGTTGTCATTAATCCTTAAAAGTTAAATTAAGTCATCAAAAAGAATTTGATCTGGTTTAACTATTAAGGAAATATTATGTTCATTGAAATCATTAAACACACACCTACTTGGGTTTTTGTACTATTTGTTTTCCTGATTATACTTGGTTATAAGCAAACAAAAACTAGAATAATTAATCATAAAGTAAGTTTGATACTCCCTGTTGTAATGATTGGTTTGTCGATACAGGGTATTTTAGTGAACTTTACCACACCAGTGATGGGGATTATTTCCTGGCTTGCTGGAGCCGGAATATCTTTGTGGTTTTTATCCAGAGCAAAGCAAGCAAGTTATGAAAATAATAATGGTTTAGTGCAAGTTGTGGGTAGTTGGGCACCAATGTTTGTAATTATGACTATTTTTATAATCAAGTACACATTAGGTGTTAGCAGTGCTTTGAATTTAAGCTTTATTGAAAATGTTAAATTTATTATTGTCGTGAGTTTTTTCTTTGGTTCTCTAAATGCATTGTCTATTTCTCGTGCTTGGCTGATATTTACAGCTAAATCGTCAACTCAAACTAATGAAAATTATGATCAAATATCTGTAGAACATGCGTGAACCAAAATGCATAACAAATTGATCCTAGAAAAGTTGCTCAATAAGGATTTGTAAGCAAAGTTCTATTGAGCATATTATTATGCTGAGGCCCGTGATATATTCACTCTTTGAAATTTTAAGCTATGCCGATTGCTTTTAGTTAGCGTCAATTAGTTAGCATCAATTAATTTACATAGGTCTCCGTTATGCTGTGTGTTATTTATAAAAGTCCGAAAAAAGATCAAACTTACCTTTTTGTCAAACAACGGGATGATTTTTCAAGCGTTCCTGACGGATTAATGGTTACATTTGGAACTCCTATTCTGGTTACTCTCATCAATTTAGCAACCAAAGATAAGTTGGGTATGGCAGATATTGATAAGGTTAGAAGTAATTTAACAGAACAAGGTTATTTTCTACAATTGCCACCCCCGCAAGAAAACTTACTTAAACAACATAAAGAACAGATGAAAGCACAAGCCGCAAAATAAAATAAGGAGATATTTATGAATCAATTTAATCCGTTTTCTCTAAAGACGTTTTTTATTAATAGGTTAAGCCAAGGCTTGTTAACTCAAAGAAAAAAACAAAAACAAACACAGACAAAAAATAAACCAGTGACTGTGAATATTATCGCAGCAGTGAGTATCTTGTTTTTAACGAGTAATTTTGTCAGTGCTGCAGAGGCCCAAACAGAATCTGGACCTGTGCCTACACCAGTAAAAACGGCTCAGTCAAAAGCTGGCTCTGAAAATTCGACTTTAATCGACAGCAAAATAAGTTTTGCAGAGTATATTGAAAACATTAAAAAAGAAGCGTTGAAAAAAGGTTATAGCCAGTCTTTACTTGACAGTAGTTTTGCTCAAGTAAAGTTTTATCAACGGGCTGTGAAAGCGGATAGAAGTCAGCCTGAAAAAGTTGAAACTTTAGATACTTATTTACCTAAAAGGGTGACTGAGTGGAAAATAAAACGTGCCAGAAAAATGTTCAAAAAGCACCGTGAACTATTAATTGATATTGGTGAAAAATACAGTGTTCAACCAAGATTTATTGTTGCGTTGTGGGGACTTGAAACTAATTTTGGCCGTATTATGGGGAACTATAATATAATTTCGGCATTATCAACTTTGGCGTATGAAGGTCGAAGAGAAGTTTTCTTTAAAAAGCAATTATGGGCAGCGTTGACTATTTTAGATCAAGGACACGTAACTATCGATAATATGAAAGGCTCTTGGGCTGGTGCGATGGGACAGAATCAGTTTATGCCAATTTCATTTACTTCTTATGCCGTTGATGGTGATGGTGACGGAAAAATTGATATTTGGAATAATCAAGCAGATGTTTTTTCTTCGATGGCTAATTATTTAAAGAAAGAAGGCTGGAATGATGAACTGACCTGGGGTCGTCAGGTTAAATTACCAAAAGATTTTGATACCTCTCTTGCTATTCCTAAAAACACCGGAAGTCGAAAGAATTGGCTGAAAGCCTGGAGAAAAACAGAAAAACCTTTAGCCCAGTGGCAGGCACTGGGTATCCGTCGAAGTGACGGTACCAATTTACCACGTGTAGATATTAAGGCTGCATTGGTGTTTCCTGATGATGCAAATGGTCGGGTATATTTAGCTTATAATAATTATAAAACGTTGATGCATTGGAATTTATCTTATTATTTTGTTAGCTCAGTTGGCCTTTTGTCAGATCGAATAAAATTTCCTCCGGTGCAATAAACCTGAAAACAATTTTTACCCTTACGCCAATTGTATTAACTAATTTGTTAATTAATACAATTGGTATTAATAGAAGAATATTTTTATAAATGACTAGTAATACAAGTAACAAATCAAGTAAAGAAACAATCAAAGAAAACGTGCCTTTTTGGGAAGCAAAAACTTTAAATGAAATGACTCGAAGTGAATGGGAGTCGTTGTGTGATGGTTGTGCAAAATGTTGTTTGCATAAATTTATAGATGATGAAGATACAGACGAATATACCGAACTGATGCCGACTGATCACCTTAATGAAGGTGAACAAATGAATTATTCAAGCATCGCTTGTTTTTTGCTTAATGATAAAACTTGTCAATGCTCACAATATCAACAGCGTACTAAATTAGTACCGGATTGCGTTCAACTTACACAAGAAAATCTTGATGATGTGTTTTTTATGCCGCCAAGTTGTGCATATCGCCGTTTGAAAGAAGGGCGGGGCTTGCCTTCCTGGCATCCGTTATTACATAATGGAAAAAAATCGGCCATGCATAAAGCGGGTATGTCGGTACGCGGCAAAGTGATTAAGGATGATCAGGTGGAGTTAGAAAACTTTGAAGATTATATTGTGCTTTGGCCACTGAAGGATATTGATTAAACTATCACCTTAAATATATCACCTTAAATAGTTATTTTCATGGATGGGTATACTGAAAGTGTAACCCATCAATAACAGTCTGCTTCTAACACTTAACATTACCTATTTTACCTATTCTACCAAACAGATTCTTTTTCCGAAATACTGATTTTAATTGGAAATATTACAATCAACGTAAAATGATTGTATGAAAAGCATGCTATTAATGGTAAAACATTCACCTAATAATAAAAAGTATAAATTTCATCAATCTTGAGGTAGTTTATGATTATAGGGATCCCTAAAGAATCTCTCACAGGTGAAAACCGTGTGGCTGGTTCTCCAACATCTGTTAGTGCATTAATTAAATTAGGCTTTAGCGTACAGGTTCAAAAAGGTGCCGGAATTAAAGCAAGTTATACTGATCAGGAATTTAGTCATTCAGAGGCGGAGATTGTTGCCAAGAAAAAGTGCTGGCAGTCCGATTTCATTTTTAAAGTTAATCCACCCACCCTTGAAGAAGTTGCTTTAATGAATGATGGTGCTTATTTGGTGAGTTTTATCGCGCCAGCACAAAGCCCTGAATTGCTTGAAGCATTACGGATCAAATCTATAACCACGTTTGCCATGGAAATGGTTCCCCGTATGACCCGTTCCCAATCAATGGATGCATTGAGTTCAATGGCGAACATTGCGGGTTATCGTGCAGTGATAGAAGCAACTCATCATTTTGGCCGTTTTTTAACGGGACAAATTACCGCTGCGGGTAAAGTGCCGCCGGCCAAAGTGATGATTATAGGTGCAGGTGTTGCGGGTTTAGCTGCGATAGGCACCGCAAGTAGTTTAGGGGCTATTGTTCGTGCTTTTGATACCCGAGAAGAAGTTAAAGAACAAATTGAAAGTATGGGGGCCGAATTTCTGGAGCTTGATTATCAAGAAGAAGAGGATACAGGCTCCGGAGATGGATACGCGAAGGTAATGAGTAAAGCCTTCATTGATGCGGAAATGGCATTATTTGCTGAGCAGGCAAAAGACGTTGATATTATTATTACAACAGCGATGATCCCCGGTAAACCAGCGCCAAAATTGATCACCGAGGCAATGGTCAGTTCAATGAAACCTGGATCTATAATTGTCGATTTAGCTGCAGCGGGTGGTGGTAATTGTGATTTAACCGTTGCGGGTAAAGTGGTTAATGCTGATGGTGTAAAAATTATTGGTTATACTGATTTAGTGTCTCGTTTACCTAATCAATCATCGCAATTGTATGCTAACAATTTGGTTAATCTAACGAAATTAATTTGTCCTGAAAAAGACGGCACGATAAAGGTAGATTTTGAAGATCAGGTTGTTCGTAATATGACCGTTGTTATGGGAGACGAAATTACTTTTCCACCGCCTCCTATTAAAGTAAGTGCTGCTCCAGTTAAACCAGCAGTACAGAAAGTTGAAATTAAAGGTGTAGTTCAGGTTGAAGAACCAGCAAATCCAATCAAAAAATATCTAATGATGGGCGCAGGAGCCGCATTTTTTGCCTGGGTGGCAAGTGTTGCACCGGCTGACTTTTTATCTCATTTTACCGTGTTTGTTCTGGCCTGTGTTATTGGTTATAACGTGGTGTGGAATGTTAGTCATTCATTGCATACACCTTTAATGAGTGTCACAAATGCAATATCGGGAATTATTGTTGTTGGTGCGCTGTTACAAATAGGAAATGACAATATCTTAATACAGATATTAGCAGGGGTAGCGGTATTAATTGCCACTATAAATATTGTTGGTGGCTTTATGGTGACCAAACGCATGTTAAAAATGTTTAGAAAATAAGGAGCGAAATAATGGTAAATATTGCAGAAATGCCAAATGGGTTAATTAGCGCTGCTTATGTCGTGGCCGCATTATTATTTATTTTTAGTTTGTCGGGACTCAGTAAACAAGAGACATCAGAAACCGGAAATTTATACGGTATGGTGGGTATGGCTATTGCTTTGATCGCAACTATTGCGGATGAACGAGTTTCTAACGTATTCGTTATATTTGTAGCCATGGCAATAGGTTCGTTTATCGGTTTACGTTTAGCTAAAAAAGTAGAAATGACAGGTATGCCAGAGCTAGTGGCAATACTCCATAGTTTTGTTGGTTTGGCTGCTGTTCTTGTTGGTTATAATAGTTATTTTGAAATGGATCATAGTTTCCAGTTAAATATTACTGACACTCAGCAAATGGCGATTAACATTCATTTAGTCGAAGTGTTTTTAGGTGTTTTTATTGGTGCTGTTACCTTTACCGGCTCTATTGTTGCTTTTGCAAAGTTACGTGGTGTCATAAGTTCAACGGCGTTGATGTTGCCTCATCGCCATAAACTAAATTTAGTGGCAGGCATTGTTTCGTTTGTTTTAATGATTCATTTTGTTCAAAGTAGTGGTTCAGGCGCCCCTTTATATTTGATGACATTGATTGCTTTTGTCTTTGGCTGGCACTTGGTTGCTTCTATTGGCGGCGCAGATATGCCGGTCGTTGTTTCAATGCTTAATTCGTATTCTGGCTGGGCTGCTGCCGCTGCCGGATTTATGTTAAACAATGATTTATTAATTATCACTGGTGCGTTGGTTGGTTCTTCAGGGGCTATTTTATCTTATATAATGTGTAAAGCGATGAATCGTTCATTTATCAGTGTTATTGCTGGTGGTTTTGGTACGGATATTGTTGTCAATGACGATAAAGATTATGGCGATCATGTAGAAATAAATGCTGAATCTGTAGCTGATTTGTTGCGGGGCGCCAAATCAGTCATCATCACACCAGGCTATGGAATGGCGGTTGCTCAAGCGCAATATCCTGTATATGAAATGACGCAAGCTTTGAAAGATAAAGGAATTGACGTACGTTTTGCCATTCATCCTGTAGCAGGTCGTTTACCTGGGCATATGAATGTTCTGTTAGCTGAAGCGAAAGTTCCTTACGACATTGTTTTGGGTATGGATGAAATTAATGCTGATTTTCCAGAAACAGACGTGGTATTGGTTATCGGCGCAAATGATACCGTCAACCCTTCTGCTGCTGAAGATCCAACAAGTCCAATAGCAGGTATGCCTGTATTGGAAGTGTGGAATGCAAAAGAAGTTATTGTCTTTAAACGGTCAATGAATCCGGGCTACGCTGGTGTGCAAAACCCGTTATTCTTTAAAGATAATACTCAAATGTTATTTGGGGATGCTAAGGAGTCTGTTGAACGCATTTTCAAGGCTTTATAAACTATTTCCAAGTAGTTTTGGTATAAAGTTTAATGATTAAGTTGATTAATAAAAGGTGTCTGTAAATGACACTTTTTTTTACGGTATCAATTTATTAGGAAAGGTCCAATTCATAACGTTTTGCTGCATTTTCTATAAATGTTAATTATTCATTACTGAGTAGTTTGGATATAGTGTTTGTGCTATAGTTTAATTAATTGAACTCATCTTACCTCTATGTGAACTAGGCATTGCCATGGCTAAGAAAATTCTTAAAATTCGAGAAAAAACAATATTCGACGGAATTTTTACTAAATACGTTCTGAAATCTTTATTTTATATTTGGTTTAAATGTGCTGGTTGGAAAGTAACTAAGTCTAGTCCCGAAGGTGCCGGAGTTGCAATTGCGGCACCACATACCTCAAATTGGGATTTTTTCTACGCCCTTGGGGCCGCGGTATTACAAGATATTAAAATTTACTTTTCGATTAAAGATAGTTGGTGCAGGGTGCCTGTTGTCGGTCATTTTGTTATGTGGCTTGGAGCAATGCCAATTGATCGTGGATCTAAAGGTGCAGGGCAAGTTAATCAAATTAAAAACTTTGTTAAAAGCCAAAAAAACAAACGTGTTTTTTTCTTGTTTACCCCTGAAGGAACCCGGGGAAATGTAGGCAAATGGAAAACAGGTTTTTATCATGTCGCACAAGGTTGTGGTATTCCAATTTTTTTAGCAAAGGTAGATTATCGGAAAAAAGAATCGGGTGTTTTTCATTCTTTTCAAATAACAGATAATAAAGAAAATGACGTAATGTCGATTCAAGAGTCATATAAAAGTGTTTATGGTAAGTTTCCTACTAAACAGTTTCCGGAATATTTGGGTCCATTGCCAAAATTTTCTGATGCTGAAGCGCGGATCATGAAGGCAATGTACTCTTTTAAAGGCGTTGCGACGTTAGTTGAAATAGCAGCAAAAACAAAAAAGAAAGAATTATCTGCAGCCATGTTAGATTTTTTAATAGAAAAAGGCATTTTAGAAAAAGTTGTTTCTGCTAATGCTGAAAGAGAGCCTTCATATAGACTAACTTTTGCAGGTAAAGGTTGTCTTCTACACATGTATCCAACTCTTGCTCCGAAATAATTTACAATCAACCTTTATACCAATTTTCGTATAGAGGTTGAGTGTACTATAAATCATTCTTATTAACCGGGCTTTCAGATGATGATTGCTTGATGTTTTAACAAAAACAATAAGTTAATGATACACGTAAATAACACAACAAAGGTTAACATTAAGACCTCTATTAATGTTTCAATCTTTTTATTATCAAGGCAAAATGTTTAGAATAGCTGGCTATTTATCGATGTTTTAACCCTGATAATTGACAAAAGGGGAATGTAGACAAGTGCTACATATCCCGAGTTCAGGTTTATTAAGTAAATTAGAACAATCATTTTTTGTTAAAGAAGATCTGAGCAAAATCAAATTTTTTAAACGCTATAACTTGATTTCTCATTGTCTGCAATATATCGTGTGTTTATTCTTTTCTAATGTTTATTCATTTTATGAATTTCATTTCGATTTGAATTACTTCTCATTTAGGGATTTTCTCCCAACCCCCAATAAATTTAGCTTTAAATTTATTGGGGGTTTTTTCGAATAAGACCGTTGCAATAAAAATAAAGCTGTTATACTCCGCCCCCTTAAATTTACTTTCTATGTTGGTGTTGTGATGAGTGTTGATGCAATTGGTTTCTCTGCGGATTTATTAAAGGCTGTTAAAAATTGTGGTTATAAAAATTTAACGCCGATTCAACAGCAGGCCATTCCATTGATCCGCTCAGGTCATGATGTATTAGCGAGTGCGCAAACAGGAACAGGTAAAACAGCTGCGTTTAGTTTACCTATTCTTGATGCTATTACTAAGTCGCTTTCTGATAATCAAATTAACTCTGAAAATAGAACAATAAAAGCGTTAATTTTAACCCCTACCCGGGAATTAGCCGCACAAGTTGCCAAAAATATCACAGCTTATAGTCAATTTTTACCTTTAAAAACAGGTGTGGTTTACGGTGGTGGTAAAATGCCATCACAAACAAAATTACTAAAAACGGGAGTTGACGTTTTAGTGGTAACTCCGGGACGTTTACTTGAACATTTAGCTTTGCGAAATGTTGATTTGTCTCATATAAAATTTTTGGTACTAGATGAAGCCGATCGCATGTTGGACATGGGATTTCTAACCGATATCGATAAAATAATATCTTCAATTAAACAAAAACACCAAACGTTAATGTTTTCCGCAACATTTTCAAATAAAGTAACAACGTTGGCACATCAGATATTAAAAACGCCAAAAACAGTAGGTGTAGCAAAACAGAATGCCACTTCAGGTAAGGTGAAACAATCTGTTTATTGGGTTTCGGAAGAGCGCAAGCGGGAATTACTGTCTGAACTTATTGGCGTGAACAATTGGCGACAAGTTTTAGTTTTTGCAGGTACAAAAGAAAGTGCAAATTTATTGGCAAAAGAATTAAAGCTAGATGGGATCAAAGCTGCATTATGTCATGGTGATAAATCTCAAGGTGCCAGAAATAAAGCACTTGAAAAATTTAGTGAAGGCAGTGTACGTGTTTTAGTCGCGACGGATGTTGCCGCTCGCGGTTTAGATATTCCTGATTTACCTTTTGTGGTTAATTTCCATCTGCCATTTTTAGCAGAAGATTATGTACATCGTATCGGACGAACCGGACGTGCAGGAAAATCAGGCACTGCTATTTCTTTGGTTAGTCCAAAAGACGAGCGTTTTTTAGATAATATTGAAAAATTGATTGGCCGACAATTCGAACGAATTATTGTGCCGGGTTATGAAATAGGCCGTTCGTTGCCAGAACAATATGATGGAACGGAGGCTGTTCCGTTGAAGAAAAGTCGTTATAGGGCCGTACAAGAGAAAAACCAGCTTGTTGCTAAAAAAAGAAATGAGAAACAAGCGAGCAAAAAGAAGAAAGGTAAAACTACACCCGATCAAAAATATAACGCAAAAATTAAAAAGAAACGTTAATAAATCTTAATTACTCATTGTGAATACTACTGAAATGTTAATAGACATTCCTTTTGATAAACGGCATCACTGTTGGTTTTGCGGTGAGCCGTCACAAGTGAAATTTGTTTTTCCCCATGAACATCATATTGTCTTAGATTGTCCTCATCCTCCGTTAATGGTGCCCTGCTGTAAAGAATGTTGGCAAATTGCACGGCAGGTTACTGAAGCTTCTATTTGGTCGGTTAATTATGTTGTAAAACGCAAATTAATGCGGAAATACCATAAAGATTTGGCAATAGGTCTTAATTGGACACAGGAAGAATTAGCAAATAGCCAGTTTGAAGGAGGAAATTTTGAGGGGTTTCAAAGAAGTGGCTGGTTTATGTATGAAGTGGCTCAAAATAGGGTTAATTATATTGGTTGGCCAATAAGTCTTGATGGTATAGAAATTGAGATAAGTGCGGTACTAACTTGTTTTACATTTGATGGCGTGACTTACCCGAGCGTTGATGATGCGATCAATCATTACGTTGTTAATTTTGCTTTAAATGAAGATTTTTTTAAATATGTACTGTATCAGCTTGGTGAACACCGTTTTAGCGAAGCGGTTAGGTTTTGCCGTTTGCAAATTGGTTCTACACCGTCAGAGCGAATGTTAGCGTTGAAAAATTTCTTTCCTGAATTTGATCTCTGAGCAGGATACATTGAGCTGTAAACACTTAGCACAGAGCATTAAACATAATCTACAAAGCTCAAAAATTTTATTGTTGATAAAGCTTTAAACAATACTCAAACTACATGGTGTAATAATGTTCAGCTGATCTTTTTGCTGGTATAACAAATTATCGGCTCTTTCAAACAGACTTTTTTCATTATCCGTTTCATTCATGAAGGTATAACCTAAACTACAACTGATATTATATTTAGCTAATAACGGATCTGTGGTCATTGCGTAATGGATACGATTTTCGATAACTTTAAGTGATTGTTCACCAGCACCTTCAACGATGATTGCAAATTCATCACCACCAAAACGAAATACACTGTCAGAATTTCTGATACTACTTTGCAGAGCTTTAGCAAAATTAATTAATACGTTATCGCCAACCTGATGACCAAACATGTCGTTTATGGCCTTAAATTTGTTAAGATCGCAAATTAATAGTCCCACTTGATTTTTGTGTCGGTTTGCATGATGCATAGCGCGTTGCAGTTGTTCGTCAAAATATCGTCTATTGCCTAAATTTGTTAAACCATCTTGCATAGCAAGGGCCATCGCTTCCTGGTAAAGAACTGCATTTTTTAATGGGTAAACTAAATATTGATGTAGCTGTTGCAGCATTTTAAAATTTGTTGCATTAATAGGTGAGTTTATCGAGTAGCTTAATATACCGATTGTTTTATTATTTATTTTTAGTTTAAATTGGCGATTGATTTTACCTTTTCTACTACCTTCTATTTCCGCGCTTAATTTGTTACTTCTAAAATAAAGTCCGGAAAAGTCGACGTATTTAGCTGCTTCTATTGCAAATATATTTAGGATGTTTTCCAACTCAAGTGTGACTTGTAATTGCTTTAATAAGTGCACACCACTATTTATATTTTCAGATGAACTGTTATCAAAAATTTTGAAATTATTCAATTCAGAAAATTTATTATCGAGTATGTTTAATGTTTGCATGAAAACACCTAACCTATTAATTATGTTGAGTCATGCAGATAAAAGCAATATTTATGCCTAAAGTTACATGTGAAAGTAATTTAAATTAATTGGTGGTTAACTTGTTGATTATAAATGGTAATAAGTTATTGCTGATTTTGAACTATGTTGCAGAAAACGGTGGCAAATTTTTGGCGGCAACCGTTTGCCATTACAAACTTATTAGAATTTTGTTTGAATTTTGCATTTTTATTTCCAAGTGAATAAGGCAAAATATGCATTATCATTATGCCTTAAATCTATGAGTCCCTAAAAATATATTATAAGTAGTTATTAGACAATATATTGGTTTAAGGGCATAGTAAGTCATTCACATTTATAGATTTCTACATTTAATTAGTTTTATCTTTATCAAATTAAGGGCCATGTGTGACAAGCCATTTTGAAATTCTTGCTATTTTAACGAGTGCTGTTTTAATTGTCTGGTTATTTCGTCGTTTGAAATTACCAGCGATTTTGGCGTATTTAGTCGCAGGTATGGTAGTTGGAGAGCACGGTTTAGCTTTTGCTCATGATCAAGTTGATTACGAACACTTTGCTGAATTGGGCATAGTTTTTTTGTTATTTACCTTAGGATTAGAGTTTTCTGTCCCTAAGTTAATGGCCATGCGTCACTTAGTACTAGCGGTTGGTAGTTTACAAGTTGCAATATCGCTATTGGTATTTACGCTGATAGCGATGGCTTTTGGTCAACCAGTCAGCTCTGCATTTGTTATTGGTGGTATCTTAGCGTTATCTTCTACCGCAATTGTTATACGCCAGTTAAGTGAAACTGGTGCGATGAAACGAAAATCAGGCCAGATATCTGTTGCTATTTTATTATTTCAAGATGTAGCAGTAGTGCCTTTATTGATCATAATCCCCATGTTGGCAATGGATAATGAATCGTCAATGATACTGGCATTGACGTTAGCTTTAATTAAGGGCGTTTTTGTCGTCGGTTTATTGTTATTGGCGGGAAAATGGTTATTACCTCGATTATTTAATTTGGTTGCTCAAGTACGTACCGATGAGTTGTTTGTATTAACTACTTTATTAGTTACTTTGGTTGCATCTGCTTTAACCCAATGGTTCGGTTTATCAATGGCTTTGGGAGCATTTTTAGCGGGGATGATGTTAGGAGAAAGTCAATATAAACACCAGATGGAAGCTGATATTCGTCCTTATCGGGATATCTTGTTAGGTTTGTTTTTTGTAACTGTTGGCATGAAATTAAACCTAAGTATTTTATTATATTCTCCTCTTTTAATCATTAGCATAATGGTCATTTTTATGCTGACCAAAATTATTGTCATTACGTTTTTAGCTCATCGAGCAGGAGAAGCGTCGAAAGATGCCTGGGCATCAGGGATCATGTTAGCTCAAATGGGGGAGTTTAGTTTTGTTCTCATCGCTTTGGCTGGTCAAGTAGAGCTGTTGTCAGCAGACGTCTCATCTATATTGTTGGGTGCAGGGATCATTAGTATGGCAATAACGCCTTATATGATTAACAATGCCCGAACTTGGGCGTTGTGGTTAAGTCGTGAAAGTTTAAGTCACAAAAATCAAATCCAGCAACAGGAGTTACAACAGTTAGAAGATAATAAAGAGCTGAAGGATCATGTGATTATTTGTGGATTTGGCCGTGTTGGACAAACGGTGAGTCGTTTTTTAAAGCAAGAGTCGATTGATTTTGTTGCTATTGATATTGATCCGTTAAGAACGACTAAAGCAAGAGAGGCGGGCGAAAGAGTACTATTTGGTTCATCCCGTCAAACTGAATTGTTGCAAGCAGCTCATTTAGCTCAGGCTAAGTTAGTGGTTATTGCTTTTGGTGAAGATAAACAGTCAATTGAGGTTATAAAAAAAGTTAGATCATTATCAGCAGATGTACCTATTTTGGTTAGAACACGAAATGATGATCAATTAGCACTTTTGCAAGAAGCAGGCGCTAATGAAGTTGTACCTGAAACTTTGGAAGGCAGTTTAATGTTAGTTTCTCAGGTATTGTCTTTAAGCGGAGTACCGATTTCTAAAATTATTCGACGGGTTCAAAAAGAACGAAAAAATCACTACAATCATTTGCATGGATTTTATCAGGGGGAGCATACAGATATGGGGCCTGATGCTATGGACCGCATTGAATTTGCTCACGCAATAATGCTTAATGATCACTCTTACGGTAGAGGGAAAACCATTGAATCGTTAAACTTGGAAAGTCGCCGGGTCAAAATTATTGCCTTACGTCGTGATGGGCAGGAAATTGAAGAACCAAATAAAAGTACGGTGTTACAAGCACAAGATACTTTAATTGTTCGAGGCAAACCAATGTTTGTTGAGCGGACTGAACGTTTTATCCTTGAAGGGCCTTAACTTTTGAGTTTATTTAGTTATTTAGTTATTTATTTATTTTACTTAGTATTAATCCTGCAACGATAAAAATGCACGAATTTGTGTTTCTTTTTCCATTACATCTTCAAAACCCAGTTTTATTAATTGATTGCAATAACTTTTTTCAAATAATAGGTAACTGATAATACTAGACTCTGATTCTTTGTTGATTCCAGCAAAGCCTAATAATAATCGAATAGACAGAGGGAGATCTTCATAGTGTTCCATGGCCATAGCATTAAAGTCGTGGCTGGGGTTGAGTAACCAATTGTCAATTTTCTTTAAACCATCTGTATTTCTTTTGACCTCATCAGGAATTAAAGACAAGGTATCATTAATTCTGTTCACTCTTTCTATATCACTGTGTAATGTATCGGAAAAAACACTGTCAAGCAGATGCCCTGCAATGGTTGCTGAGGTTGGGGGGTGAGGATTGTTTTCCATTGCATGAATTGGTTCGTTTGGTTGATCTACGCCAATAACGAATAAACGTTCAGCACCTAAGTGAATAGCAGGGCTTAATGGAGATAATTGATGGACCGAGCCCATCACCAAAGTTTTCATTACGAATTTTGGTACCAATCAAACCGGGTAACAGTTCATATTTGTGTATTGTCATGTTTAAGTTGATACAGTCTAGAGCCTGTATAGGTT